>JAPULC010000370.1 GCA_027295305.1 Gammaproteobacteria bacterium | reverse complement strand
CTTTCGTCGGTCCGATCCCCTTCGAGATCCGGGGGGATCCCCCTGGGACGAATGTCCCGCTCGCCAAGCACCTGCAAGGCAAGCTACTCATCATTCATGGAACTGCCGACAGGTTCGTGCCTATCGGTCACACGATGCGGCTCGTCAAGGCCTTCATTGAGGCGGGGAAGCCCATTGATCTGCTCATCATGCCAGACGAGCCCCATGGCTCACCAGGAATCTTTGGGTACGGGCGGGACGCCATGTTGCGTTACTTCTGCGAACATCTTTCCACCGACGTCGAGCTCACCACCCTTACCCAGCGGCGTCTCCCCCCACTGCCGTAAGGTCTCCCCACACGGCCGCAAGTTCGAGAGCGAATCGCGATCACGGTATCCAGCGAGATTCTGGCGGACTATGTCGGCACCTATGGACCGGGCCCGTTCGGGGACTTCGAAGTAACGCTCGCAGACAACCAATTGATGTTGGAGCTCATAGGGTTCGGCAAGTACCCGGTGGTCGCGGTGTCCGAGACGGATTTCTTCATCGGGCGGCATAGCCGTCCCAGTAGATGGCGGTGGGAAGAAAGTCTCCAGATCGAGTTCGTCAGAGGCGACAACGGGGCGGTCAAACACTTCGTCATGCGCCAGGGTTCCTCCGAGACAACGGTTCCGCGGAAGTGAATTCCCGTCTCTACCAAACCCAGTACCGACAACAAGGGACGAGCTACTCGTGAGCTGCCGACGAAAGTGACGTGGGTTTCGTAGATCCTGCTCATGACGGGAGGTCCGGGGACACAGCTCTACGAGCAGGGTAGTCACGGGCAACGCATCGGTCTAACAGATAAGGAATCACTATGGATCTCTCACAGTTTTCGCTGGAAGGAAAGGTGGCGCTGATCACCGGCGGCAGTCGTGGCATCGGCGAGGCAACCGCCATCGCGTTCGCCAAGGCGGGTGCCGACGTCGCGGTCACCAGCCGCAAGATCGAGGATCTCGAGCCCGTCGCCGAACGCGTACGCGCCGAAGGCCGGAAATCCCTTGCGGTGGCCACTCATGTCGGGCGGGTGGATCAGCTCCAACCGCTGGTGGACCAGGTGGTCGGTGAGCTCGGCCCCATCGACATTCTGGTGAACAACGCCGGGACGAATTTCTTCTCGCCCTCCATCGACATGGAAGAGCGCGGCTGGGATGCCGTATTCAACCTGGATCTGAAGGGATTGTTCTTTCTAAGTCAGGCCTGCGCACGTGTCATGAGAGACAATGGCGGCGGCAACATCGTCAACATCTCGTCGGTGAGCGGGCTTCGCGTGCAGGTGCCCACGGGCCACTATTCCATCGCAAAGGCCGGAGTCATCATGGCCACGAAGGTGATGGCGGTGGAGTGGGCTCAATACCACGTGCGAGCGAACTGCATCGCGCCAGGCGCCATCGAGACGAGACTCTCCGACGCCATCTTCGAGCTCCTACCGGAAGCAGAGAAGGAACAGCGAAAAGACGCCGCTGCCGGGGCGATCCCAATGAAGCGCGTGGGAGAGCCGCGAGAGATTGCCGATGCGTGCGTGTTCCTCGCATCCAACGCGTCGAGCTACATGACGGGCCAGACGTTCGCGGTCGACGGCGGCGCATTGCTCGACTGATTTTTCGGCGTGCGGAGCAGATTGATCTCGATCAAATTCGGGGTGCATTGCCCTGCTAGCGTGCATTGAAGATTGTCAGCGGCAACAATGCCCGGGAGCACTCGATGCAGCTAAAGATAGAAACCACCTGTCCGACGGTGTGGAAATTCGACTACGAGTCCAAAGATCCCGAGCTCGACGAGCTCTATGAGCTCGCGAAGAAGAATCAGTGGAACGTCACCACCGACATCGATTGGGAACATGGGATTCGCGAAGACAGCGACATCCTCGATCGAGGCGAGAATGCATTAGCCCACTCGAATTTCTTCAAGTCGTTGAGCAAGCAAACCCAGAACGATTTGATGGCCAACCAGGCCGCCTTCACGCTGTCGCAATTCCTCCACGGCGAGCAGGGCGCACTGCTGTGTTGCGGCCAGCTCGTGGACGCGGTCCCCGACATTCAAGGCAAGCTCTATGCCGCGACCCAGGTGGTGGACGAAGCGCGACATGTGGAGGTGTTTCACAAATATCTGACCATGCTCGACAAGAGCTATCCCATCACCAGCGGGCTCAAGAATGTGCTCGACGCCATCCTCTCGGCGGAGAAATGGCAAGCGAAGTGCGTCGGCATGAACATCATGGTCGAGAGCCTGGCCATGGGTTCGTTTCGCAACATGCTCGTGAGCGCCCAGGATCCTACGCTCAAGGAAATCGTGCGGCTCACCTCACGCGACGAGGCGCGCCACGTCTCCTTCGGGATCATCGCGCTCCAGGACGAGCTGCCCAATTTGTCCGATGAAGAGCGTGCCGAGCTCGAGGACTTCGCGTTCACCGCGCTGACGCTGTTGACCGGGCGTGATGGCGACGGTCGTGTGCCCGAGGGCACGGCTCGCGCCGTGCAGCCCATCATCGATGCCGGCATCGATCCGCAGGAGATGGCTGCCGCACTCGCCAAAGAGCGCGAAGAAGGTGCCATGGACCCGATGCAGGCGGTGAGGTCACGATCGCTCTTCCGCGACTACATGATCCTGAATCTCGAGCGCGTGGGCCTTGTCACCGATCGCGTTCGCCCGCAATATCTGGAAGCGGGGTTCCTGCAAGCAGAGTGAGGCCGTTGGGCCATGGCCGTGAACTACATGAAGCGCACGCGCGATTACTATCGCGCACACGGCTACGAGCGTGACTACCAATGGGCACATTTCGACGATGTGCCCTTCGCGCCTCTCGAGAAACCACTCGCGCAGTGCACCATCGGGCTCGTGACCACCGCGAACCCGATGGATGCACCACGGTTGCGCGAGGTGCTCTCGAGAACCACCGAGCCACCGCCCGAAGTACTCTTCACGGAAAACCGCTCGTGGGACAAGCAGGCCACGCACACCGACGACCTGGATTCCTATTGCCCCATCAATCGCCTGCAGGACCTCGCACGCGCTCGGCGTATCGGCGCGCTGGCCCCGCGCTTTCACTTCATACCCACCGACTACAGCCAGCGCCGCACCCGAGAGGTGGACGCGCCGAAGATTCTCGAACGATGTCGGGAAGATGAGGTCGATGCAGTAGTGCTGCCGGCGCTGTGACCCGTCTGTCACCAGACCGTCGGTCTGGCCGCACGGCACCTGGAGGCGAATGGGATTCCCACCGTGATTCTCGGCTCCGCCCGCGACATCATTGAGCATTGCGGCGTGCCGCGCTTCGTTTTCACCGACTTCCCGCTCGGCAATCCCTGCGGTAAACCTTATGACGCCGAGATGCAGCGTCTGATCATCGAGACGGGGCTCGACCTGTTGGAGAGCGCAACGAAGCCGCGCACCACGGTTCAAACACCGTTCGTATGGAGCGACGATCGCGCCTGGCGTGCGAACTACATGAAGGTCGACGCCACTAATCGCGATGCCTTGGCCGCAGCGGGCGAGGCGCGCCGCGCGGCCTATGACGATGCCCGGAAGGAAGGGCGGCTTCGGCCGGAGTAACCTCGAAAAGCGAGCGCTGTAGGAGCGGCTTCCAGCCGTACATCCAGCGAGGCCCTGAGAGAATCGCGGCGGGACGCCGCTCCTACGGTGATTCGTTAGGCTTCTATGACTCCTCCGACCCCGCCAGCGGCCGATCTTTGGGTGCGGACTTGCGCGCGCCTCGGAAATCACCGAACGGACCATCACGCCACTCGAGCGCAGCCTTCAAACCTTCCTCCCGAACGTGGCGGCCGAATTCACCCGCCGCCGGCCGATGTTTCGACATCGCCTCCACGTCGGTGCCCGACATCAGTCCCGTGCGCATGCCCATGATCTCGTACTGCCGGTTCACGGATCGCTTGTTGTAATTCAGAAGGTCGTTGTCGATGTGACCGAGGCGCCGCGCGAATCGCTCGGTGAAGTCGTCGAGCTCGTCCTTCGGAACCGCATAGTTCGCCCAGCCGAGCTGGGCCATCTCTTCACCGGAGAACCAGTCACCCGTGTACGCGAACTCCCTCGCCTTGGCCGGCGGCAGAAACCACGGCGCCCACATCATGTCCATGGTGCCCATAGCGCGGACGGGGGGATAGCCGATGCGCGCATCCTCGGCGACGATGCGCATGTCGCACATGCTCGCAAGCTCGGTGCCGCCGGCAAGGCAATAGCCCTGGATCTGGCAGATGACGGGTTTTGCCAGCTCCCAGATGGTCCAATGTCCCATCAACGCATGGCGTGACCAGTCGTAGTGCTGAGGGTGGGTCGAGCCCGTGTCGGGCATGCCCGAGCGCTCGCTCACGTAATCGCTCTCCTCGGGCTGGGGCGCAAGATCGTATCCAGCGGAGAACGCGCGACCCGCAGCCTTCAGCACGATGACACCGATGGCCTTATCGGCCTCCGCTTCCTTCATTGCGTCATACACCTCGCCGCGCAGCGCATGACTCAGAGGATTGAGCTTCTCAGGCCGATTGAGCGTGATGAACGCCAACCGGTCGTCGGTCTCGTAGATGATGTTGTTGTATTCCATCTCTGTACACTCCTATCCGAGCACCGGTGCCTGGCACCATTCGTGGGTCCAGAAATCTCAGGCCGCCTGCAACGCCTTCATTGCGGCCGCGCGCTCCTGCGGGTCGGCAAACGGAATGCCGACCGAGGTGCGATCGACGAAGTCGCCGTAACGACGCTTCATCTCGGGAACGATATCGCCCGGCTCACCCACCACCGCGAACTCGTTCAACACCTCGTTGCTGATGAGCGTCCCCATCTCCTGCCAGCGCCCCTGCTTGGACATGGTGTTGAGCTCGCCTTGAAGCTCTCCCGCGCCGATGGCGTCGAACACGACCTTGTAGGCCGGGGTCGAGCCATAGAACGCGATGCGCTCGCACGCGGCCTTGCGACTCGTTTCCATCTCTTCTTCGTTGCGTCCCGAGACCACGAAGTTCGAGTAATGAATCTCGAAATCCGCGCGGCTCTTCCCGGCCTTTTTGAGCCCCGCCTCGATGGCGGGCAGCGTGACCTCACGAATGTAGCGTTCGTTACTGAAGGGATGAATGATCATGCCGTCGGCCACCTCGCCGGCCACCTCGGTCATCTTCGGTCCCACGGCCGCGAGTATGACCTTCGGCGCACCGTGCTCGGTGTCGCGCGGCGTGAATGCCGGCGTCATCAAGGAATGGGTGTAGAACTTCCCGAGAAACTTGAGCGGCTCGCCGCTGTACCAGCTGTCCCAGATCGCGCGCATGGCGAGCACCAGCTCGCGCATCTTCGCCGCCGGTGCACCCCAGGGCTGGGAGAAACGCTTCTCGATGTGCGGTTTGATCTGGGAGCCAAGCCCCAGGGTCATGCGCCCCTTCGAGTAAGCGTTCAGATCATGGCCGATGTTCGCGAGAATCATGGGGCTGCGGGCAAAGGCGACCGCAATGGACGTGATGAGCTCGATTTTCTCGCTGTGCTCAGCGGCCAGCACCAGTGGAAAGAACGGGTCGTGCGCCATCTCTGCCGTGCGCGCGCCGTCGAAGCCCGCTTCCTCCAGCGCTCGCACCTGCTCGGGAATCTTGCCCAGGTCGGCGCCAAGGCCTCCATCTATCTTCATCGTGTATCTCCTTTGTTTGCTGCCCGCCTACTACTTTTCAACTTTCTCAACTTCCGAGGTACCTTCAACGAAGACCAGCCCGCCCTTGTACGCCGGCGTCGAGCCGTAGAAGGCAATCGCATTAGGGGTGGTCGGGAACACGGTCAGGTCGGAGCTGACTGCACAATCTATTTTCATTGTTTTTTACTCCAGAATCAGTTCGTGAGAAGCCCCTCCGCACGTTCGACGGTACCTACCATGTACTCACACGTCGCGCT
>JAPULC010000037.1 GCA_027295305.1 Gammaproteobacteria bacterium | reverse complement strand
ACGTGCCCGGGTCTGGCTCGGAGACGAATGGCGCGTGCGGCCGAGCGACGATCTGCTGCTCGACCTTCGCGAATCCTTCGGGGACACGGAAGTCCGTCTGGCCTATTGAGCCCGGATAATTCACGGGGGCGGCTCAATTCGTGCGAAGCCATCAAATGTTTGATAGCGCGATCTGTTGTTCACACAAGCTGTGCCTAAGATGCCTATCGCGGCCCTCGCTCAAGAAACCGGCCAGGTCATTTGCACATGGCCTGGCGTTCGCCGTGCGCGGAGCAGTGCTCCGCGTACCCCGCACGGCTCACCCCCCGTGAATTGTCCGGGCAGGCCACCAGTGGACCACTACTAGATGACCTCGCGGATTCTCGAGACGTTGGGCTTGGCAATCTCCGAGTGCGGGTTGGATCGCTTCGTCGTAGCGTTCAGTGGCGGGCTGGATTCCAGTGTGCTCCTGCACGGACTGGTCTCGCTCGAACTGCCGTTCGAGCTTCGGGCAATACACGTCAATCATGGCCTGCATCCAGATGCAGCCGAATGGGAGGCGCACTGCGGTGCGACCTGTCGCGCATGGCAGGTGCCGCTGGACGTGGCGAGACTTGCGCTGACACCGGGTCCCAGCGACGAGCAGCGTGCGCGCGAAGCACGCTATGAGGCCTTTGCCGAACACACGCTGGTCGGCGATTGTCTGTTGCTCGCGCACCATCTGGATGATCAGGTGGAGACGATTCTGCTGCGGCTTCTGCGCGGTGCAGGAAGCGCCGGGATCGCCGGAATGCCCCGACGACGGCCCATCGGTCAGGGCGAGCTTCTGAGGCCCTTGCTGGAGCTTCCCCGCAGTGAGCTCGAGGGTTACGCGCAAGATGCAGGTCTCACATGGGTCGACGATCCGAGCAACGAGAGCCAACGCTTCGATCGTAACTACCTCCGTCACCGCGTGCTTCCCGCGGTCGCGGCCCGGTGGCCCGGCTACCGGCGGGTGATGGCGCGCTCCTCCGAGCTGATGGCGGACACCGCGGCAATCATGCGGGAGATTGCCGACGCTGACATGCGGACCCGACTCGGCGGCGAAGGGACGCTCTCCATCGGTGATCTGCAACGTCTGTCAGAGCTGCGTCAGCTCAATTTGCTGCATGGTTGGCTGGCATCCAACAGAATTCGCACGCCATCGCGCAGGCGTCTGCGCGAGCTTCTGCGACAGTGTGAAAGCGCTGAGGATCGCACGCCGTGCATCCGCTTCGGCGACGTCGAGATTCGTCGCTACAGGAATGCGCTGCACGTGGTTCGCTCCTACACGGCGAACCACGAGGCTCGGTTGGAGTGGTGTCCACCGGAACCCGCGCGATGGTGCGGCGGCACGCTCTGGGCGGAACCCGCCACGGGGGCCGGCCTTGATCGCGCCGGAATCACCCGGCTGGTCGTGCGTACTCGCCGTGGCGGTGAACGCGTGCGTGCGGCTGGGCGTCCCACCAAGCCTTTGAAAAAGCTCCTTCAGGAAGCGCACGTGCCGCCCTGGCTGCGTTTGCGACTACCGCTCCTGCATGTTGGCGACGAGCTCGTGGCGGCCCCCGGCGTGTTCGTTGGCGAGGGCTGGCAGGCTCAGGCCGAGGAGCCGGGGTGGGAGATTCGCTGGCGCCCTGATTGAGGTAGCCTTGCTTCTTTGTTACGCTGCAGTCCCATCTTGCCGGGATCTCCGCGATATCGAGATGGGCACCCAAATGACACGATATATCTTCGTAACCGGCGGCGTCGTTTCGTCCATCGGGAAGGGTCTGGCCGCAGCGTCGCTGGCCGCAATTCTCGAATCTCGTCATCTCAAAGTCACCATCCTCAAGCTCGACCCGTACATCAACGTGGATCCCGGCACCATGAGTCCGTTTCAACACGGCGAGGTGTTCGTGACTGCAGATGGCGCCGAGACTGATCTGGACCTCGGTCAGTACGAACGGTTCCTGCGCACACCGATGACGCGTCGGAACAACTTCACCACCGGAAGCATTTACGCCGAAGTCATTCGAAAGGAGAGGCGGGGCGACTACCTCGGCGGCACGGTGCAGGTGATTCCACACATCACCGATGAAATCAAACGCCGTATCCGAGAGGCGGGCGAGGGCTTCGACGTTCTGCTCGTGGAGATCGGCGGCACGGTGGGCGACATCGAGTCGCAGCCGTTTCTCGAGGCCATCCGACAGCTGCGCCTGGAAGTGGGAGGCGCGCGGGCATTGTTCATCCACCTGACCTACGTTCCGTTCATTCGAACGGCCGGAGAGATCAAGACCAAACCTACGCAGCACAGCGTCAAGGAGCTTCGCTCCATCGGCTTGCAGCCCGACATCCTGGTGTGCCGTTCGGAGCACGAGATACCGGAAGCAGCGCTTCGTAAGATTGCGCTCTTCACCAATGTCGAGGAGCGGGCCGTGGTCCGGTCGGAGGACGCAAAGACCATCTACCAGATTCCCTTGATGCTGCACGCACAGGGGATGGACGACATCGTGGTGGAGAAGCTCCAGCTCGATTGCGATCCTGCAGATCTGGCGGAGTGGGAGCGGTTGGCGGATGCGAGCCTGCATCCCGAACACGAAGTGACGATCGCGATGGTAGGAAAGTATCTCGAACTCCTGGATGCCTACAAATCACTGATCGAAGCGCTGCATCACGCAGGCATTGCCACCCGCACGCGGGTGAACATTCACTATATCGAGGCCGAAAGTATCGATGGCACGGGGTCTGAGGAGCTTCGGAGTGTCGATGCGATTCTGGTGCCAGGCGGTTTCGGCGAGCGAGGCTTCGAGGGCAAGATTCGCGCCGCGCGCTTCGCGCGCGAGAACGGTGTGCCGTATCTCGGCATCTGCTACGGATTGCACGCAGCCGTAGTGGAGTTTGCGCGCAACGTCGCCGGCCTCGAAGGTGCGAACTCCACCGAGATCGATGGGGACACTGCGCATCCCGTCATTGCGCTGATCACGGAGTGGGAGCAGGAGGATGGCAGCGTCGAGCAGCGCACGTCCGCGAGCGAACTCGGCGGTACCATGCGCCTGGGCGAGCAGGCGTGTCAGCTGGAACCCGGTACGCGCGCCCGCTCGCTCTACGGTAAAGAGACGGTCCTCGAGCGCCATCGTCATCGCTACGAGGTGAACGAGAGGTACGTGAAAACACTCGTCGATGCCGGGCTGACGGTATCCGGCCGTTCACTGGATGGGCTGGTAGAGATGATCGAGCTTGCCGATCATCCCTGGTTCGTTACCTGCCAGTTCCACCCGGAATTCACCTCCACGCCCCGGGACGGACATCCGTTGTTCGAAGGGTTCGTACGCGCCGCGCTGAGCGCCCGTGAGGCGCACGGAGAACACCCCCCTGAAGAAGCGGTATTATCGCATTCTGTATCTTCCTAACTTCTGAGTTCCACAATCATGAAGCTCTGTGATTTCGAGGTCGGGGGCGGCCAGCCCCTGTTCCTGATCGCCGGTCCGTGCGTGATCGAAGGCGAGAGCCTGGCACTGTCCACGGCGGAACGACTTCGCGCCATCACCGAACGATTAGGCTTGGGATTCGTCTTCAAATCCTCGTTCGACAAGGCCAATCGATCCTCCCACGAGAGCTTTCGTGGTCTCGGCATCGAAGAGGGGCTTCGAATCCTCGACAAGGTGAAGCGTGAAGTGGGCGTCCCGGTGCTCACCGACGTTCACGAGGACACGCCTCTCGAGACCGTGGCGGAAGTGGTGTCGGTATTGCAGACCCCCGCATTCCTCTGCCGTCAGACCGACTTCATTCAGAGAGTGTGCGCTCTAGCATTGCCCTTCTACATCAAGAAAGGCCAGTTCCTGGCAGCCCACGACATGACCCATGTCGTGGCCAAGGCCAAGGCGGTGGGGAACGATCAGATCATGGTGTGCGAGCGCGGCGCGAGCTTCGGTTACAACAACTTGGTCTCGGACATGCGCTCTCTCGCCATCATGCGCGAAACGCAGTGTCCCGTAGTGTTCGACGCCACTCACTCTGTGCAGCTGCCGGGCGGGCTGGGCACCGTCAGCGGCGGGCAGCGGGAGATGGTGCCGGTCCTCGCCCGGGCCGCGGTGGCGGCCGGGATCGATGGGCTCTTCATGGAGACACACCCGGATCCGGATAAAGCGATGTCCGATGGCCCAAATTCCTGGCCTCTCGATCTGATGGAGCCTTTGCTGGAGACATTGGTTGGAATAGACCGGGTAGCGAAGGCAAAGGGCTATATCGAGGACGATCTCGAGCGTCGCAATGCCTGAAGTTCCGGCGATTCGCGACATCCACGGGCGAGAGATCCTCGATTCACGAGGCAATCCCACCGTGGAAGCGGAGGTCACGCTGGCTGACGGCAGCCTGGGTCGGGCGTGCGTCCCCTCGGGGGCCTCGACCGGATCGAAGGAAGCGTTGGAGCGCCGCGATGGCGATCCAAAGCGCTATGGCGGCAAAGGCGTGCTGGGGGCGGTGGGCGCGATCAACTCCGAGATCAAACGCGCGCTGGATGGCCGCGACGGCAGCGATCAGAGGTCGATCGATCAGGCGATGATCGAGCTCGATGGCACCCCGAACAAGGGGCGGCTCGGCGCGAACGCGATCCTGGCCGTGTCGCTGGCGAATGCCCACGCTTATGCCGCTGCTCGGGGCGTGTCGCTGTTTCGCCACCTTGCAGAGCTGATCGGCGTTTCCAATCCACATCGGCTGCCGCTGCCGATGATGAATATCCTGAACGGCGGCGAACATGCCGACAACAACGTGGACATCCAGGAGTTCATGATCCAGCCGGTGGGGGCGACGAGCTTTGCCGAAGCGTTGCGAGTGGGATCGGAGGTATTCCACAGCCTGCGCAGAGTGCTCGGTGAACGCCGACTCAGCACCACCGTTGGGGATGAGGGTGGATTCGCGCCGGATCTACCTTCCAATGCCGAAGCCATTGCCACCGTGGCCGAGGCCGTTGACCGGGCGGGCTACGCGCTGGGCGAGGATGTGTCGCTGGCGTTGGATTGCGCGGCGTCCGAGTTTCATCGCAACGGGCAGTATGTGCTCGCCGGGGAAAATGAGACGTTCAATGCCCAAGGTTTCGTCGACTACCTCGAACGTCAGGTCGATCGGTATCCCATCTCGTCCATCGAGGACGGCATGGCCGAGGACGATTGGGAAGGCTGGATTGAGCTCACGCGTAGACTTGGATCCAGAATCCAGCTGGTGGGCGACGACGTGTTCGTCACCAATTGCGAGATCTTCAAGCGCGGCATCGAGTCGAAAGTCGCAAATTCGATTCTGATCAAACCGAATCAGATCGGTACCTTGAGCGAGACCTTCGATGCCATCAAGCTGGCGCAGACGTCTGGCTACACCACCGTGATCTCACATCGCTCTGGTGAGACGGAGGACACGACAATTGCCGATCTGGCCGTGGCAACGCGTTCCGGTCAGATCAAAACAGGGTCGCTCAGCCGGTCGGACAGGGTGGCGAAATACAACCGGCTGCTGCGCATCGAAGAAGAGCTCGGGAAGGACGCGGAATTTCCGGGACGCAGCGTCATGGGAGTGTGAATGCGGATCGTGCTTGCGTTGCTGCTCGTGTTGCTTGCGAGTCTTCAATATCGGCTCTGGGTCGGCGAGGGCAGCCTCGCGGAGCTGCATACACTCGAGACGCGCCACGAAGTGGCGTTGCGCCACAACGTGCTGTTGAGCCAGCGCAATGCCGTGCTCGAGGCGGAGGTCCGTCAGCTCAAGGCAGGCCTCGGTCCCGTGGAGGAACGGGCGCGCAGCGAGCTTGGGATGATTCGCGACGGCGAAACGTTATACCTGCTGATCCCACGGTGAACGAATCACACATCCAGGCGTGCCTCGAGCCGCCCCATGCCCATCCAAAACCGCCGGTGTCTGCGTCCATTCGGACACGCCCTGAGGACTTTCGAGTCGAGGAATTCCTGGGCTTCGAGCCTACGGGGACAGGGGAGCACCTGTATCTCGAAGTGCGCAAACGCGAGGCCAACACGCGGTGGGTCGCCGAGCAGCTCGCGCATCACTATCACGTAGCGCAGTCGGATGTGGGATATGCGGGCCTCAAAGATCGACACGCGGTGACCACCCAGTGGTTCAGCGTGAGAGATCCCACCGGTGGGGCCGATGCCGGATCGGTTGCTATCACCGACATCGAGGTGCTGCGCTCGAGTCGCCACCCGCGCAAGTTGCGTCCGGGATCGCATGCGGGCAATCGCTTTGATCTGATCCTGCGCGACATCACGCTGGACGATGCCCTGGAGGCGAGGCTTGCTTTGATCGAGACACAGGGCGTGCCGAATTACTTCGGGCCTCAACGCTTCGGTCACGACGCAGAGACCCTCCGTCGCGCGCTCGCCTGGCTGTCGCGTCGCCGATCGCGTGTGCGGTCATTCGAGCGCGGACTCTATCTCTCGGCCGCCCGGGGGTGGTTGTTCAATCGCGTGCTCGGATTGCGCGTCCTTCAACGAAGCTGGCGCAGGCCACTGGATGGAGACGTGGTGGAGAATTGCCTGCCGACGGCACCGCTTTGGGGTCGTGGCCGCTCGGCGACCCAGGGCGAAGCGGCGCAGGTGGAGAGCGCGGCGCTTGTGGGTACGGAAGCGTGGCGAGACGCGTTGGAGCACGTAGGCCTCACTCAGAAGCGCCGACCGATGGTGCTCGTACCCTCCGAGTATTCCTATGAAAGAGCCAATGGCGACGGCTTGTGGTTGCGTTTCGCGCTGCCTGTGGGGGCGTATGCAACCGTGGTGCTGCGGGAAATTGCCGGTGTGCGTAATCGCGCCAGGCGCAAAGAGAGGGTCGAGGGGTCATGAGTGGCAAGCTCGATATCGACGGCATCGGGATGACCTCGCAGCGGGCGCGCAACCGCTTGGCCGATCGCCTCGCCAAGGAGGGTATTCACCACGCAGGTGTCCTGGATGCGCTTCGCACGACACCTCGCCACATCTTCATCGACGAGGCCCTGGCCCATCGTGCGTACGACGACACGCCGCTTCCCATCGGCCATGGGCAAACCATCTCTCAGCCCTACATCGTGGCTACCATGACCCAGGCCCTGGTCGCCGAGGGGAAACCGCGGCGGGTATTAGAGGTGGGGACAGGCTCTGGCTATCAGACGGCGGTGCTCGCGGCACTGGTCGAGCAGGTGTATTCGGTGGAGCGCATCGCCGCGTTGCAGAAACGCGCTCGGGAGCGGCTGCGGGCATTGCGTCTGCGTAACGTCCGCTTCCGCCACGCCGATGGTGGATTCGGTTGGCCCGAGCAGTCTCCCTATGACGCCATATTGGTCACCGCGGCGCCGCGCTTCGTGCCGGATGAGCTGAAGAAGCAACTGGCCCCCGGGGGCAGGATGGTGCTGCCAGTGGGGGGTGAGGGCGTTCAGGAGCTTGTGATCGTCGAGCGTGGCGACGCGGACGAGTTCTCCCAGCGCACCTTGGAATTCGTCCGCTTCGTGCCACTGGTATCCGGCACGGCGCGTGAGTGACGCGAAACGTGAGTGGCGCGAAGCGTGAGTGGCGCGAAGCGGAGTGACGAGCCATTCACGTACCACGCAGGGATCTACCTGCGGGGTGTCGCGATGGGGGTCGCGGAGCTGATTCCGGGTGTCTCGGGCGGAACAATTGCTTTCATTACAGGCATTTATGAGCATCTTCTCGACTCGCTCAGCAGGATAGATGCCCCAGCGTTTCGGCTTCTTTGGCGGTCCGGTTTTCGCGCGTTCTCCAAGCACATCGATCTTCCGTTTCTATTGGTGTTGCTGGCGGGCATGGTCACGAGCGTCTTTCTCCTTGCAGGGCTCTTGCGCGAGCTCTTGAAGAGCTATCCGGTTCTCGTTTGGTCATTCTTCTTCGGCCTCATACTGGCATCGGCGGTGTTCGTGGGGCGTCGCGTCGATCGGTGGAATCTCGACACGATCGCTGCAGCGCTGATGGGAATTCTGCTGGGTGGGCTTGCAACCCAGGTCGTGCCCATTGAGCTCGAGCCGGGTCCCTTTACGATCTTCGCCGCTGGGGCGGTGGCCATCTGCGCCTGGCTGCTTCCGGGGGTGTCCGGGAGCTTCGTGCTGCTGTTGCTCGGCATGTACGGCCCCGTGGTGACCGCCATCGCCGAGCGCAATCTGGGGTTTCTGGCGCTGATGGCAGGGGGCTGCATCGTGGGCCTGGGGCTGTTCGCGCGGGTGCTGGCGTGGGCATTGCGAAGCTTCCCCGGGGTGACCCTGGCAACCCTCACCGGCTTCATGTTGGGAGCCGTGGCGAAGTTGTGGCCTTGGCAGAAAACCCTCACCTATTATCTCGATAGCGCCGGCGAAGCGGTTCCGGTGCATGCTGTGCCCGTCACGCCGCTACATTTTCGGGAGCTGACGGGAGAAGAACCCATGGTGCTGGCAGCGCTGATGTCGATGCTCGTCGGAATGGTCTTGGTGATCCTGATGGATTGGCTGGGAAGTCGCCGTGAGGCGGTCAAGCGCTGAGGGGGCATCCAAGCGAGGCGTGTTGCTCTGCATTGGGGCACTGCTCTTGTGGGGTTGCTCGACGCCATCGACTCCCCCCGTGGTGGATCGCTCGGTATCCGAGATTCCCCGTGACGGTATTCACGAGGTGCGGGCAGGCGAGACTCTGTATGCCATCGCGTTTCGATATTCCCTCGACTTTCGCGAGCTGGCGGACATCAACGATATCGAGGAGCCGTATGTGATTCGCGCGGGCGAGAGCCTGCGCCTGCGCGCAGGCGCGCGCCTCGGACTACGACACGATGCCGGCGCAGCCCCCCGCGATGCCCCGGCCAGGCGAAGAACGCCGCCACAACGCGCCGTCGTGGGGTTGCCTAAGAGCGCAGAGTTGAAGTGGACCTGGCCCGCCATGGGCAACGTGGTGACCCGCTTCGGCGCAGAAAGCAAGGGTATCGACGTCGATGGCAAGGTCGGAGACCCGGTGAGGGCTGCGGCGGCCGGCGAGGTGGTCTATGCCGGAAGCGGTCTGCGGGGTTACGGCAATCTCGTGATCATCAAGCACGACGAGCGCACCCTGAGCGCCTACGGCCACAACCGCACGCTTCTCGTCAAGGAGGGTGAACAAGTGCGCGGCGGCCAGGCGGTGGCGAGGATGGGCCTGCGCGGCACTCGGAGTCTCGTCCACTTCGAGATTCGACGCGACGGGAAGCCCTTGGATCCCGTTTCCCTCTTGCCATCGCGTTGACGGCTCTGGCGAGTTCCGGCGTGCCCGCCTTTGCTGTGGCGTGTCGCCGGCCCCTGTGGATGAAGGATGCGCGAGGAATCCGCCGCCGTGTTTGAGACATCGGCCCGTGCGCAGTCAGGGCTGCAGGAAAATCAGACGCTTGGCGTCATGCGGTCACTGCGTCACCCCTCATCGGTGCCAGGCACGTGAGATCTTGAATGCTAACGTGGCCGCGTCGAGGAGCCGTGCGCGAACAATTGGCCGGCTCGTCGGCCTGCAGGGATGCAGCAAAGGGCAGGGATGCCCCGGGGAAGGGCGGCAGTAGCCGCCCTTTTCTGTTGACGTTGTCAATGCCCACGGTGCAGGGCGCGGACACGTGGGCGGGTCAGCGTTCCAAATACTGAAGCTTGTCCTTGACCTCTTCCCATTCGGCGGCGTCGTCGGGGGCGCCTTTCATCTCCGTGATGTTGGGAAACACC
Source organism: Gammaproteobacteria bacterium (assembly GCA_027295305.1). GTDB lineage: Bacteria > Pseudomonadota > Gammaproteobacteria > Pseudomonadales > Azotimanducaceae > JAPULC01. Next base: position 4,183 of record JAPULC010000037.1, on the reverse strand, counting down.
TCGGCGAGCTCGGCGTTCAATTCGAGAAACTGTTGCTGATCTTCGGGGAGCTCGTCCTCGGAGAAGATGGCATCGACGGGACACTCGGGCTCACACAACGCACAGTCGATACATTCGTCGGGGTGGATGACCAGAATGTTCGGTCCTTCGTAAAAGCAGTCCACCGGACAGACCTCCACGCAGTCGGTGTACTTGCACTTGATGCAGCTCTCAGCTACGACGAATGTCATCGGGGAACTCACCTCTCGCCGGTGCGCACGTGGAACGCGGCTGAGTATTCTATTCAAATCCGCGCCCGCCTTCGAGGGATACGGTGCCAGGCACGGTGTGCCTGGCACCAGTTACTACGCGAAGCAACCCCGACCTCTAGCGATCCTTCGCTTTCTCGACCAGCAAATAGAGCAGGTCGAGCGCTTCGCGCGGGGTCAGGCTGTCAGGATCCAGGACGGCGAGCTCCCGTCGCAGCGTGTCACTTTCAGGCCTGCTGACTGTTTGGAAGAGATCCGCCTGAGGTGGCGCGAGGCCGCTGTGCGCTACGGCGGACTCCTCGAGGGCGCGAAGTTTATCGCGCGCTTCGGCGATCACGGACTGCGGCACTCCGGCGAGCTTTGCGACCTCGAGGCCGTAGCTCTGGCTGGCTGGGCCGTCTTCCACGGCATGCAGGAACACGATGCTTCCGTGATGCTCGGCAGCGGTCAGATGCACGTTGCGCACCCCGGGGACGTGATCGGGCAGTGCGGTCATTTCGAAGTAGTGGGTCGCAAACAGCGTGAACGCACGCAAGTCGCGTGCCATCGCGACTGCGGTGGCCCAGGCCAGTGAGAGACCGTCAAAGGTGCTGGTGCCACGCCCGATCTCGTCGAGTAACACCAGGCTCTGGGATGTGGCGTTGTGCAGGATGTTGGCGGTTTCACTCATCTCGACCATGAAAGTCGAGCGTCCGCCGGCGAGGTCGTCCGAGGCGCCGATGCGAGTGAATATTCGGTCGATGGGCCCCATGCGCGCGGTGGTGGCGGGCACGAAGCTGCCGACGTGGGCGAGAATCGCGATGAGTGCGGCCTGGCGCATGTACGTCGACTTGCCTCCCATGTTGGGGCCAGTGATGACGAGCATCCGCGTGTCGACGTCGAGCAGCAGATCGTTCGCGATGAAAGGCGCGTCGAGGCCACGCTCCACCACCGGATGACGTCCGTTGCCGATCATCATGCCGGCTTCGCGGGAGAACAGCGGACGATTGAGCTGTAGTGCGTGTGAGCGCTCGGCAAAGCAAGCGAGCACGTCGAGCTCGGCACAGGCTTCGGCGCTGTCCTGAAGCCGCTCCAGCGGTTCGGCCGCGAGCTCCAACAGCTCGGCGTAAAGTTGGCGTTCCAACGCCAGTGCGCGCGCTTGTGCGGACAGGGCGCGTTCTTCGAATTCCTTGAGCTCGGGCGTGATGTATCGCTCGGCGTTCTTCAACGTCTGGCGGCGGACATATTCCGGTGGAACCCTCTCCGCGTGCCGCCTTCCCAGCTCGATGTAGTAGCCGTGGACGCGGTTGTAGCCAACCTTGAGGTTGGCAACCCCAGTGCGTTCACGCTCGGCCCTCTCCAGCTCCACGAGCCATTCCCCGGCGTTGTCCCGCAGTTCTCGAAGCTCATCGAGGCTCGCGTCGTATCCGGAGGCGATGACGCCGCCTTCGCGAATCACCGCAGGAGGGTCCGTGACCAGAGCTCGGACGAGCAGTTCCACGAGGTCGGGGAATTCCGAGCATCGCGACGCGAGTTCGTCGAGCCTCGAACCCGGCAACTCGGCAAGCTCGGCACGCAGCGCGGGGAATTGGCTGAGCGCGGACTGAAGGCGCACGAGGTCGCGCGGAGATGCCGAGCGCAGGGCGAGCCGAGCAAGGATTCGCTCGAGATCCCCGACATGGTCAATGAGCTGGCGCAGGCTTTCGAGCCCCGAGCTGGCACTCAGAATCTCCACCGCGTCGAGACGCGCATCGAGCTCGGCATGATCTCGAATCGGGCGGTTGAGCCAGCGCCGCAGAAGCCGGGTTCCCATGGCGCTCCGCGTGCTGTCCATGACGTTGATCAGGGTGTGCTCGTCACCGCCTCCGATCTCTCGATCGATCTCGAGATTTCGCCGGGTGATGGTGTCCATGCCGATCGCATCGCTGGTGCTCTCCACTGCGAGACGACGAACGTGCGGCAGATCCGAGCGTTGGGTCTCCTGAGCGTAAGCGAGGGCTGCGCCTGCGGCGGCCACCGCGAGGTCCATGTTCTCGCAGCCGAAGCCGATCAGATCCCGCGTGCCGAAGTGCGCGCACAGCCGGTCGCGGGCCGACGCGACGGCAAAATCCCAATCCGGGCGTTGACGTATGCCGGTGGGTCGTTGAGACCAGGGCCATTCGAATTGCTCCGGCACGAGGGTCTCCGCCACGTCGAATCTCGCAATCTCTGCGGCCAGGGCATCGGCATCGGCGAGCTCCTGGACCGTGAAGGCGCCGCTCGCAACGTTCAGCATCGCGAGGCCGTACGGGCCCGTGCCACACAGTGCGACGAACGCGCTTTCACGGTCGGAGTCCAGCAGCGCATCCTCGCTCAAGGTACCCGGCGTGACGATTCGCACCACACGCCGCTCCACCGGCCCCCGGCTCGTCGCGGGATCTCCGATTTGCTCGCAAATGGCCACCGAGACGCCGAGCTTGACGAGGCGAGCCAGATAACCGTCCACTGCGTGATAGGGAACTCCGCACATCGCAATGGGCTCTCCCGCCGACTGTCCGCGGGTGGTCAGTGTGATGTCGAGAAGCCCTGCCGCGCGGCGGGCGTCGTCATGGAACATCTCGTAGAAGTCCCCCATTCGGTAGAACAGGAGCTCTTCGGGGTGCTCCGCTTTGATGCGTAGATACTGCTGCATCATCGGGGTGTGGGATGCGCTGTTCACCTGCGGTTGGTGCGCGACGTTGGGGGCAGATTCAGAGCCATCGATTCAAGCTCGTAAAACGGTTGAACACTGATTAAATATACAGTACCTTTGGAACTCCGGCGAGAGGCCGACCGGACAGCAGCACAAGCCTATGATATGCGCGAAGCACACGGATGTGCTCGAAGATGAGCACTGAGAAGGGAACACCGAGAAGGTTGAACACGCATGACCGCTCTGGATAGAAAGATGGACAGGAAAACAGACAGAAAGATGGACAGTAACAAGGAACGCGCCCTCGACGCGGCGCTGGCGCAGATCGAGCGCCAATTCGGCAAGGGTTCGATGATGCGCCTCGGCGATCAAGAGCTCGAGTCGATGCCATCCATTTCCACCGGCTCCCTCGGGCTGGACATCGCGCTTGGCATCGGGGGCTTGCCCCAGGGCCGAGTGGTGGAGATCTACGGCCCGGAATCCTCGGGCAAGACCACGCTGACGCTTCAGGTGATCGCCGAATCGCAGAAGACCGGCGGAACCTGCGCGTTCATCGATGCAGAGCATGCGCTCGATCCCATCTATGCCCAGTCGTTGGGTGTTTGCACCGACAATCTGCTGGTATCCCAACCTGACACTGGAGAGCAGGCGCTGGAGATCTGCGACATGATCGTGCGTTCCGGCGCCGTCGACGTGGTGGTGATCGACTCGGTCGCAGCGCTCACTCCCAAGGCGGAGATCGAGGGGGAAATGGGTGATTTCCACGTCGGTCTTCAGGCACGGCTGATGAGTCAGGCGTTGCGCAAGATGACCGCCAACATCAAGAACTCCAACACGCTGGTCATATTCATCAACCAGATTCGCATGAAGATCGGTGTGATGTTCGGATCACCCGAGACGACCACGGGCGGGAACGCGCTCAAGTTCTACTCGGCGGTGCGTCTGGACATTCGACGCATCGGCGCCGTAAAGGACGGCGACGAGGTCATCGGAAACGAAACCCGCGTCAAGGTGGTGAAGAACAAGGTGGCCCCCCCCTTCAAGCAGGCGGAGTTCCAGATCCTGTATGGCAAGGGCATCTACCGTATGGGAGAGGTCGTCGACTACGGCGTGAAGCAAGGCATCGTGGAGAAGTCCGGCGCGTGGTACAGCTATCACGGAGATCGTATCGGTCAGGGCAAGCGCAACGCGGCGGATTTTCTGGAACAGAATCCGCAAATGGCACAAGAGATCGAGACGGCGATACGCGAGCAGCTGATGCCCGATTTCCCCGTTCCCGAAGCAC
>JAPULC010000369.1 GCA_027295305.1 Gammaproteobacteria bacterium | reverse complement strand
CAGTTGCGCCAATTGTTGTTGGTGCGCCCATAGCCAATGTTGCGCAAAGCCTCGGCTTTGAGATCTCGCGCATCCCCGTCATCGTTATTCACGCGCACAAGGTGGGTGGCCAGTTCAGCCGACCATTGATAGTCGCCTTCCTTTGCTGCGCGTTTCGCGGCTTTCATGACCTTATTGCGCCCTCCCATCAGTGCAATGTAACGCCCTGATGCCTGAACGGGCTTGGTCGGATCCAGAAACGTGGGATCGCCCAGGAACCATCCAAGCTCCCCGACATAGATCTGCCGTACTGAGTGAGCCACGCCACCGTAAAAGTCACCGAGCCACGGATGCTCGGCGAGATGGGGTGGCAGCTTTACGACCTCAACGAGATCATCCGGCAACATGCCCAGGTTCATGTTTCGGATGGTCTGGTCGTACACGAACTGAATTGCGTCCCGGTAAGCGGTCAGAGTCTCTGCTACTGCTTTTTCCCCTGAAACCGGGCGCCCGTGTGACGGCACCATGTATTTCGCCGGATACTCGCGAAGCGTATCGATGCCCGTGAACCATAATTCGGGGTCACGATAACGAGTGCCTCGGATCGTGTGCAGATTGGGGAACGACTCACCCTGAAGGATCTCCACCGTATGCAGCAGTTGAGTCTCCGGAAGCCATACGGCGATTTCATCAGGCGCTTCGCTTGGGACCCACTTGATCTGCATCTGCACGCCGGCAATTTCGATGTCGAGGACATCGTCAACGAGCACGTTGGGAACCACCAGACTTGGATTTTGAATGACGAAGTCGGGACCCAGACCGCCATTAATGCGTCCTTCCGGACCGACATCCAGTAAGGTACCAAGCGAATAGTCGACTCGTGCACCAAGGATGGGCCCCAGGCCACCGGCAGAGCTCTTGATTACATTTGCCAGGAAGGTCTTGTGCGCGATGACCTTAACCTTGCCAGACGCAGCATCTTCGTGGGATACAAACGCCGCGACACCGCCAAAATGATCGATGTGCCAGTGAGAATAGATCACCGCCTTTACGGGCTTGTCAGAAAACTTACGTAGTTCCTCGAGCGTGCGCAGCCCCTTATCCACATCTTCGGGCGGATCAACAATGATGACGCCGTCATCGCCAACGATCATCGCGGGGCTGGTCAATGCGTAGCCGTAGGCGAGATAAACGTTATCGGCAACCTGGTAGACACCCGGCACCATCTTCTGCGAATGCTCGGTGAGCTTCGGATGCACTGTCGGAGCGGGCTTGTCGTAGGCGATATTGTCGCCGGATGGATAGAACTTCACCCCGGCTCTTTCACCGTGCCAGGTGCCCTCAATTTGTTGCGCATTGGTCGGATTCGCCACGGCAGCCAGAGCAACAACCGCTGTGATCAAGAGTTTCTTCATATTGTGTCTCCGGTATCGAAGACCGTTGTACCACGGGCTCGCATCACAAACTTGCCATCACGCGCCATCCTCTTTTGGGTGGCTGAGAGCTGCTATTCGGAAAAGTCCGTTTGGGTCTCACTTAACGTGGACCGGGGCCAGTGATACGTTAGTGGGCCTCGGTCGTCGTGCATGGGCTCCGCCAATGTTGGAGGTTCTACCTCAGATCTACGTCATCCCGGCGAACGGGCAGAAGGGATTCGGATATTCTCATTTTGTGCGATTACCGGCCGGAAACGTGCTGCTGGCTCGGCTCAACAAGGCTTCCTTGTCCGATGCCTTTGCCGATCTTGGGGACGCGGGCGGTGTTCGGTGGGTGCTCGTCAGCGACCGCCACTTCGGGAGCCCCGGGTGTCGAGAGGTCGCGGATCGGTTCGACGCCAGTCTAGTGGCGAGCAAGATCGAAGCGGGGGCCATTGCGCACCGATGTCGGTTTGACGAGACCCTCGCGTTCGAGCGACAGCAGATCGGTGATGGCGGCGACATCGAGGCGATTCCGACGCCGGGACACACGAAGGGCCAGATGGCCTATCTGATCACGGTCGACGGGTCGCGGTGCTTGTTCGCAGGGGATTTTGCGTATCGAACAAAAGGCAAATGGCGTCCCGGAAACAAGAGCCGCCGTGTCATGACGAAGGGAATGGAAAACCTGCGAGACGTCGAATTCGACTACTACATCGGCTGTGCCGACTATGGTGAGTCAGATTCGTTCGTTCGGGTGTCTGACGGCATTGACGATGTCGCCGATGATATCCTTGCGGCGTGCACGCGCGACTAGCCCAGTCCCATAGTGGTCCCGCAAGTTAGAAGGTGCTGTATGCCAGACCAGACAACCAGCATCGAAGAGCAATCCGCGGCACGGCAAGCGGAGCGGATCGCGGAGCAGCGTTAACCACGCGGTGACACGTCTGCATCACGGCTCGCCGCCCACGGCCGCGGGCAGCCACTAGTCTCTACGCTACACAAGGAGACGGAAAGAGGACGCTGAAGTGACGGACGCAAATCCCATCCCTGCGGGCCCCCATGAGCTTACGCCCGAGGCGCTCACGTCGATGCTCCGGGAGTCGGGTGTCCTGCGAGAGGCAAACGTGACGGCGTTCGACACCGAAATCCTGGGCGAGGGCCAGGGCTTCCTCGGCGTCATCGCACGTATGTGCCTCGAGCTCGATCGGCCCGAGGACGGCGCGCCGGCGAGCCTCATCGGCAAGTTCCCCACGTTGGTCGACCAGAACCGCGGCATGGCGGAGACCTTGGGGTTCTACGAACGCGAGATCCGCTTCTATCGGGATCTTGCGCACACGGTCAGCATTCGCAAGCCGCGCCATTACTACAGCGAGCTGGATTTCAATCCGGCATTGGAGAAAACAGAGCGTACCGAGCGCGTGTTGAATCGCGTGCCGGGTTGGGTCGCACGTCGACTGCTGCCCCTCATGGCGCGCCTGGCCGGACGCAGCAAACGCCGCTACATGCTATTGATGGAGGATCTGTCCCCGGCGCGACCTGGCGATCAAGTAACGGGCTGCCGCCGCGACGTGGCTGAGGTCATCGTTCGCAATCTGGCAGTCATGCACGCGAGCTGGTGGGAGAGCCCCAAGCTCGACGAGCTGAAGTGGATCACGAAGATCAATTTCGCTGCGCCCTTCATGCACCGGTTTCTCGTACGCGAGATGCCGGAGTTTCTGGAGACATTCGGCGAGAAGTTCCCAGTCCTGAACACGCTGACGCCCTGGCTCAGGGAACACGGCGTCGAGCTCGCGAACCGATTGGCAGAGCCGCCCCTCACGTTTCTGCACGGAGACTATCGCCTGGACAACATGTGCCTCACGGGCGACGGCGGCGATGTGGAGGTGACCGTCTTCGACTGGCAGACGATCGTGTTCGGACGCGGCGCGTTCGATCTGGCCTATTTCCTCGGCGGCAACATTCCCGTGGGGGAAGTCGTCGGCGCTGAGCCGAATCTCGTGCGCGCTTATCACCAGGCATTGGTGGACGCCGGTGTGCGTGACTATGACTTCGACAGATGCTTTGCCGACTACGAGATGGCCAAGCTTTTCATGCTCTACCGCATGATGGCCGCCCATACCGAGCTCATCGATCTGGGCGAGGCACGGGGCAAGCTCCTCGTCGACGCGTGGATGGAGCGGCTCATTGCGGTGGTGCCGCAGGACTGGGAGCGCCTGCTGAGTTAGCAGGCTACGGACGCCAGATCTCTTCCAGGAATTTCGTGCCGACCAAACCAGCAGGTAAATTGATCGAGAGAACCGCTCGAGAGCATCCTTGAAGAGACTTCAACGCTCAAAGTGTCATCCCGTTCAGATGTCGCATTTGATCAGCTCACCGTCCTTCATGATCACGTCGAGATTGCTGCCATTGGCTGCCAGAAGATTGATATCTGACAGGGGGTTGCCGTCAACCAGAATGAGATCGGCAAGATAACCTTCCTTTACCTGACCAATCCGGTCCTCCATGCCAAGCAGCTCGGCGCCGATGGTGGTAGCGGATCGAAGAATGGCGATATTGGGCAGCACTTCTGCCCGAAGTGTAAATTCAGTGCCCTGCAGCACGTGTTGATCTGCCAGGAGGTCCGTGCCAAACGCCATCTTGATGCCGGCGTCGTGCATGATCTCAAGGCCGTGCTGGGCGTAGTCGTAGACTTCCATGAGTTTATCGAGATTCCGTTTTGGCACACCCATTTCCTTGCCGGAATCGCGCAACGCCCCCATCACGGCAAAGGTAGGTACCGTGAAGGCACCCTTCTCAACCACCAGCTTTGCGGTCGGCTCCGTAATGAGAGTGGCATGTTCAATGGTTCTTACACCCAACTCCACGCAGCGTCTAACAGCTTCATCAGGGTGACAGTGTGCTGCCACGTACGCGCCATGCCTCGCGCACTCATCAACAATGGCGCTGATCTCAGAGTCTGAGTACTGACAGCGATCGATCGGATCTGACGGTGACATGACGCCGCCCGAGCCCATGATTTTTATGTGGTGCGCGCCCTTTCTGAGCTCCTCACGGACGGCCTTGGTACATGCATCGACGCCATCAGCAATAATGGCTAGGAAACTGACCTCAGCGCCGCAGGTACAGAAATTTGTAGCGCTGTCAAAGGAGCGCATGTCACCATGGCCGCCGGTCTGAGATAGCGCCAGACCGCCATAGAAATAACGTGGCGCCAGCAGAAATCCTTTATCGATGGCCATGGCGAGGCCGTGATCGCCGCCGGCAATATCGCGCACGGTTGTAAAGCCACACTCGACAATGTGCTTCAGGAATTGACCAGCGTATTGTGCGTAATAGGTTGGGGGTTTTGCAGTCGCACCTAGGTCCATGTCTGCAATGTAGACATGAACATGGCAGTCGATCAGACCAGGCATGAGAGTTTTGCCCGCGCAGTCAAGGCGCTGCGCGGTTGAACTGGAAATTGGCTGGTCCGAAATCTCCCGGATAATGTTGTCAGTGACGAGCACTGAAACGCCCATCCGAAGCTCTTCACTCAAGCCATCAAAGAGGTTCGTATTTTCAAACACCAGATCGGTCATATCTGTTCCTTGTGGCACGCTTTTTCAGACAACTGATGACACCTACGATTTGCGCCAGCCATTCATGGCTGCCATCCATGGACAGAAGCTATCAGCTTGTTTTTCAACAGACTGATAGCCCGCTGGGCTGCCATTCATATGTTCGAGCTGATCTTCGACGGATTCAATATGAGCAGGCACCAGTCCTCAGTGGATTCGCGCCAGGAATCCAGCGTCTTCGCATGCTCTGGATTGCTGAGATCCCAGTAGCGCTCGGCGAGTGTCTCCGCCAGTGCCATCGCCCCTTCGTTCACCGTCTCGATCTCGCCTTCGAGCAGCACCCACTGCTCGGGTTCGCCGAACGCGTTGGCGACCAGCAACGACGCGCGCGGGTCCCTCGCGAGGCGCTTCATCTTGGGTGAGCGCTTGTGCGTGAACATGCGCGCCACTTCACCGTCCCACTCGAACCACACGGGGACGGAGATGGGAATGCCGGAGTCGGAGTTGGTGGCGAGGGCAACCACCCGGGGGGTCGCTAGAAATTCGTCGCGTTGTGGTGCGGTCAGTGCCATCTTCTCATCTCCTCAGAACGCCTCGTCAGAACTTGTACGGGGTGCGGCTCGCTTCGGGGGCGATCGGGTCGCCCGAGTCGCGCTCCTGGACCGCTTGCTTGAAGCCTACCTCTTCGCTGCGCTTCTTGAACCAGACGCCTTCGGGGGAATGGCGCGCGGCGCCGTCGAAGAGGGTTGCGAACATCTGGGTCTGCTGGAGACCCATGTTCTCGATGGCTTGATTGATCATGAGCTTGTGCATCATGAGCTGATTGCGCGGCACGCCCTGCATGCGCTCGGCCAGAGCCTGCACCCGATCGTCGAGTTCCTCCGCCGGCACCGCTTCCAGCACGAGGCCTATCTCGGCAGCTTCTTTGCCCGTGATGAGATCCCCCGTGAACAGCATGCGCTTGGCTCGCTCCGCGCCGAGTCGATAAACCCACATGGCGGTCGTGGGACAGCCCCACACTCGTGCCGGCGGATAGCCGATGCGCGCATCTTCGCTCATGACCACCAGATCGCACGAGAGGGCAATGTCGCTGCCGCCGGCGACCGCGTAGCCGCGGACCTTCGCGATCGTAGGTTTGTACGAGCGCCACAGGGCCATGAAGTCCTGGGTATTGCGATGCATCATCTCGAAGTCCACCAGGGGATCCCACGGACGTCCGTGGCTGTCGACGGCGGGGCCACTCGGACTGGACGTCGGTCGCTCTGCGGATTCCACCAGATCGTATCCCGCACAGAATGCGCGCCCTGCACCGGTCAATACGATAACGTGAATGTCGTGATCGTCGTTCGCGAGCTCCACCGCTTCGCGAATCTCGCGGGGCATACCGCCGCAGATGGCATTCAAGCGTTCCGGGCGATTCAGCGTGACGGTGGCGATGCGCCCGTCCGTCTCGTAGGTGATGTGCTCGAAGTCCATGATCATCTCGCGCTCGCAGGAGGGAGACGACGGTACTTGGGGTCGTCCTGGAACGCAAAGCGTCGGCTTGGATTAGGACCTGAATTCAACCGCTCTTCTGTGGGGTGACAAACGTCGACGTCGTGCTCGCGAATCGGCGTTGGGCCAATGAGGTGAACGCTACCCGCTCGCTACATTTCTCGACGCCGCCGTATCCTTGACCAAGCGAGGTAAGAACCATAGCGGCCAGACAACGAGTGCCAGGTTCGGGATGAACCATGCGGGGTCGAACTCCCTCAATATGGCCCAATAGCTAACCGCCATTCCCCCCGCCGCCAGGGTCAGGGTCAACGATATGATCGCCAGAGGTCTCCAAAGGGGACTTCCGCGCTGCGATGCGTTTACGGCGGCGAGTCCGACAATGGAAAACACCAGGTCAATGGGAAGAAAGGACCAGTTCCACGCGACGACCCGGGGATGGTCATAGTCCGCGTACATCAGATTCGGCGGAACTTCGATAGCGTTGAGCTCCGATAGCGTCGCCATTGTCCAATACAAAATGAAAGCAACGTCCGTGATCGTGATGACGATCTTGAGGGGTCGAGTCCTCATTTGCTCGTGTGACTGGTGGGCTCTTCGGTCGTTTCGAATCCCAACACGTCACGCGGGTCGCGCCCGTCCAGCCAGCCGAGTGTGCTCGTCCCCTTCAGCTCATAGCCGATGAGGCGCTGCACGTTCTCGGGCATCGGCTGGACAGATTCCGGTGGCAAAGCGAGATACATCATCTCTTCCTGGCGTAACCAGCCGAGGGAGTAACCCGCATACACGCCGATTCGCGGTCGTTCGGTGTGGTTGGCGCACGCACCGTGCCATGTCGAGCCGAGCCAGATGAGCACCGAACCTTTCGGCATTGCTGCGAGGTGCTCGCTGCCGGGTTCAGGCGTCTTGCCGCTCGGCCATCGGTGGCTGTTGGGAACCACCCGCGTAGCGCCATTCTCGGCGGTGAAATCGGTCACCGCCCACATGACATTGACCTCGAACACCGGATGCGGATGGGGTAGGCGGAAAATGTCGTCGTCACGATGCAGGCCTTGATCGCGTGCGCCGGGGTAAACCTCGATGCCCTGAATACTGGAGAGCTGGTAGCGCACACAGTTGGGTCCCAGAACGAGATCCATGACGCCGAGAATCACGGGGTCGACCATGCGCTGTTGCAGCTGGGGAGCGGTGGCCAGAACACGGCTGTGGATGCGGCCGGTGGCGTTGCGACGTTGTCGAGTTGTCAATGCATCGAAATGTGGACGCAGTTCAGCCGCGATGACATCCATCGCAGTTGGTTCAGCCAGTCTCTCGATGGCTGCGTAGCCTTGACTGTTCAGCGCCTCTGCAATGTCTTCTACGCGCGCATCGGCTCGCAGCAGCGTTCCGGTCTGCATGGACATTCTCCGTTTTTCGTTGAGCGACTGACGGAAAGCATCAGTCCTCGAGCAACACTCCAGGGTCCCCGTTTTCGTAGAGACTAGGCGGGTTTTGCTGCGCAGCCCAGCCTGGCTGACCCCTCTCATGACGAGTGCCTGCGCTTCCGCAGAACTTCTAGTTTGTCGATTCGACGTCCGAAAGAGATCGATCGTCTTCTTCTCGTGCCGACCGTTCGAGAGCGTGCGCGTAACGCGCGCACGCATTTCGAACCACCCACTCGAGATCTTCCGCCTGCACATAACGCTGTTCAACCAGGCGAAGCGTGTCCCTGCGAACCGCATGCTCGTAAGCCGCGGCGTCGACGTAGCGTTCCCCGATCGCGCGTCGTGGGTCTCCAGTTGATTCACGAGCCTCTCGCGAGACCGGAAACCAGCGCGTGAATCCCCTCATCGACAGCTGTTGCTCGGGGGCACCGATCTCGGTGGCGCGCAGATTCCAGCCCGTATGGGTAGCCACGGGCTGTGTGATTTCCGGGAGGCGGATACCGCAACGCTCGTTCCCATCCTCGTCCGCTGAAGGAACGAGGCAGGGGTAGGTGGTGCTTTCGACGGTTGGATAGACGCCGATACCTTCGGCTGCACGGGGGCCGAGATCAATGGTTCGGATCACCCAAAGACGCGTTGCATCCGGGGTTGCCTGACCTGGAATGCGTTTGAATACCTCGAGCACCTCCTCGCGCCGCACGGCCGTGCCATCTTCGATGCGCGGATGGCAGCTGGGCGGTGGTTCAACCCCGTTTTCCACCCAGGCCAGGAGGTTCATCAACGCGGCGCGCAGGAGCGGCGAATAATCCACGACGTTGAATCGATAACGCCCCATCGCGTCCTCGGTGGCGTCGTCTGGGTCAAGCGTGCCGCCCCCGTGCTGTGTGCCTGCGAAGTGATAGATGCGCGCGTCCACATGGCCTTTGAGGTCGAACGTGCCTTGCGTGTCGGTGTGCATCAGCGAGCAGTCGCCCCGCCAATACTCGGCCGAGGTGTTGGTGTAGATGATCTTCGGCCGCACCGATGGCTCGAGTCTCGACAGGAGCCCATCGTGCCGATCGGTGAGTGGGTCGCCCAGCGCCTCGTCTGCGAAGGGAAACAGCTGGCCGAAGTTCGGGTAGGACTGGTTCGAAGGTTGCGCGAATCGATGGTTGAATGCGCCGCGCCGCGCGCCCGCAACGTGCGGCAGCAGCCCATCGAAAACCTTGCGGCCGTCCTCGTCGACGTTCAGACCAAGATACATGAAGTGCCGCAGCATGCGGCCGGTCTGCGACACGCCATAGCCGAGCACGTGGTCGAAACCGTCGACTCCCGCCAGGAAAGAGCCCGGGCCGTATCGCAGGAATGACGCGACATCGCGCAGCGCCAGCAGACCTGTTCCGGCGACCGGCGCGTCGCGGGTTGCGTAAACCGCCTGATAGATCCTGCCGGGTTCGAATCCGGGTTCCAGATAGATGTGCTCCACGCTCGGCACGATCCCCTCGGTGCTCTCGCGCGCGAAGCGCCAGAGATTCCTCGGTATTTCGGTGTCTAGCCCGTCCTCGTAGTCCCTGACATAGAGCGCAGGCTCACTATCGTCGTCGGCGACACGCAGCGGTCGATGCACACGATCGGCCAGAAGGTGTGTTCGATGGTGATGATTGGGGCGGATCTCCACGACGGTTCGACCCGGATCGGGCTCGCCCGAGATATCTGCCTGCGGTGCTTCGAGCCCCATGAGCACGTCGTCCCGATAGATATCCCACTGCCAGCCGATGGACGCCACGCTGAAGCCGTGGGTGAACAGAAAACCGTCACCCGGCGGTGGGCTGCCCGAGGCGGGAGCACCAGTGCGATTGAAGGTGTCCACCGCACGCCTTCGGCCGCGATTAGGAAGTTCGACCAATAGCCGGCGGGGAGCCGGCATCGAGTCGACCGGCTTGATGAGAGAAAAGTCGGCCTCGAAGCGAACTCGCCCGTCACTGGCCTTGGGCGCCAGCTCGAGGTCGATGATTGTCTGATTGGCCTTCGCACTCGGATCGACGGCGAAGGTCAAAACGCCGTCGATCTGCTCGAACGGCCCCCAATCGCCGAAAGATTGACCATCCGCGTAGCGCGAACGACGCGTCTCGCGAAAGTCGACGACTCCCATCCAGTGGTTGCCTATGAAACGGGTTTACGAAACTTCAGCGTCATGCGATTTGACTCGCCGATGGCTTCCATCTCGGCGCGCAACTCGGGATTGTCACCACTGGTGCCCAGCGATGGCGGCAGACGCCAGACGAAATCCGACTCTGTGGGCTGATCTTTCGGATTGGCGTTGATGTCGCTCGCGTCAACGTACTCGAAACCTGCCTTCTCCATCTGAACAATGATGAAGTCCTTTTTGAGATAGCCATTTGATCCGTTCGCCCAATCGTCCGGCATCTCGTCTCGGGCGTGATGCTGCACCACGCCGGCGACGCCGCCCGGCTTCAATGCCAGATACGAGTCCCTGATGGTCTGGGTCAGAAATCCGCCCTCGCTCTCGAAGCGGCTGAGGTTATGCAGTGCACGAATCAGCAGCACCGCGTCGGCGGTGCCCCGCATCGACTCCGGCATCGCTCCGTGGACGAACCCCGCGACTTCGGCATCGCCGGATGTTCGCCAGGTTTCCGCTTCCGCCGTCCAATCCACGACCCAGGTTTCTTTGGCGCTCAGCGCTTCCTCACTCATGGAGCCGAACATCGGCCATATGGCCCGCGGATAGTCCGCGCCGACTAGCTTGCCCTCAGCCCCTAGATAGGGCAGCAGCAGCTTCGTGTACCACCCGCCACTCGGAAGTACCTCGACCACCGTCATGCCAGGCGTAATACCGAGGAATTCGAGGGTTTCCTCTGGATGACGATAGGGGTAGCGCGCCTTCACCTCAGTTGGCTGGGCGTTCAGGATGTCCGGCAGACTGGGCCGACTCGCTTCAACGGCAGGTGGCGCGGCCTCGGCAAGGGGCTGTTCAGGGGCCGAGGCGTCCTGATCACTACAGCCGACCAATAGCAGCGCGAATAACGAAATGGCAAGAATTTTCATTCGAGTCCCCTCCTTAGAATGGGTGCGGGTCGATTATTGCGCCACCAGCCGTTGTTCTCAACGATTCCGGTGGTATCTCTTCACGCACGCGCAGGAGGCGGCGGAGGCTGGCTCGTCCGGGGTCGAGGTAGGCTCCGACAGGGCTGCAGAAAATACACCCGGGGGGGCCAGCCCAAACGCATGCCGCCGGTCATTTCTTCGGAGAAATTACAGTTCGTCATTGAGTTGCTGCACAATGGCGGTCGATGTTGCTAGTGCACCAGTCGAACCGTATCGACGTTCTGGCCCATGTCCTGAACCAATACCTTGGCGTGCCGGTGAACGAGGATCCACTGACGCCCGAGGTGATCGTGGTGCAAAACCCGGGGATGGCTCAGTGGCTCAAGCTTCAGATCGCCGAAGCCCACGGGATTGCAGCGGGGCTCGAATTTCCCATGCCGGCCTCGTTCATCTGGCAGGTGATTCAAGGCCTCGATCCGGAGGTGCCGGAGGTTTCCTCTTATTCGCGCGACCTGCTCGCGTGGCGAATCATGGGTTTGCTGCCGAAGCATCTCGCGGCGCCCGAGTTCGGATCCCTGGCACGCTATCTTGCCGACGATGCGAGCGGCCTCAAGCGCTGGCAGCTTGCGACGCGGGTCGCCGATGTCTTCGATCAATATCTCGTGTATCGCCCCGATTGGTTGATCGGATGGGAGGCGGGGAACGAGGCCCGTGTCGGCGTCTCGGAAAACGAGCCCTGGCAGCCCATTCTCTGGCGGGCCTTGGTGGAGGCCATCGGCGAGCCTCATCGCGCTACGCTTCTGCGCAATGTCGCTGAAGGGTTCGTCCGTGGCGACACCGTATCGTTGCCGTCGCGCGTGTTCGTGTTCGGCATCTCGAGCCTGCCGCCACCTTTTCTCGAGTTCTTTGCGGCGCTTGGCCAGCGCACCGATGTCGTGTTCCTTGCATTCAATCCGTGCTCTGAGTACTGGTCCGACATCGTCAGCGAGCGCTTCTTTGCCGAGCTCGAGATCAAGCAGCGTCACGGTAAGAGCGTCGATCCTGCGGACTATTACAGCACCGGGAATCCGCTCCTGGGTAGCATGGGAAGGGTTGGACGCGATTTCGTCGACCTGCTGATAGAGCTTGCGGAAGGAAGCGCAGGCTCCGTGCTCGATGATCACTTCGTCGAGCCGCAACAGGATACGTGGCTCGCTCAGGTCCAAAAGGAGGTGCTTCGCATGGAGCTGCGCGGCGGGCGAGAGCGTCTGTCCGCCGAGGATGTGCTCGGCAATGCCGGGAAGAGGGTGGTTGCCGGGGAAGATCGCAGCGTCGCGATTCACAGCTGTCACAGCCCGGTGCGCGAGCTCGAGGTATTGCACGATCAGCTTCTTGCACGCTTCGAGGAAGATTCGACCCTCAGGCCGCGCGACATCGTGGTGATGATTCCCGACATCGAACGTTACGCGCCTTTCATCGAGGCGGTGTTTGGCGCAACGCCGGCTTCGCGACGCATTCCGTACGCCATCTCCGATCGCGGCGCGCATCGCGAGACGCCGCTGATCGAAGGATTTCTGAGACTCCTGCGCGTGCCGAGCTCACGATTCGGCGCCTCACAGATCCTGAGTTTTCTCGGTTTGCCCGCGGTGCTTCGACGCTTCGAGCTCACCGAGGCCGATTTCGAGCAGCTCGCTCATTGGGTGGCGAGCGCGCACGTGCGTTGGGGCCGCGACGCAGCGCATTGGGAGTCTCTCGACCTTCCGACGGAAGGCGCCCCGGTGCAGCCTAATACCTGGGCATTTGGCCTCGAACGGATGCTGCTCGGTTATGCCATGGAAGAGAGCGCGGGACCCTTCGGAGGTGTGCTTCCAGTGGATGGCATCGAAGGGCAGGATGCGGCGCTGGTGGGAGTGCTCTGCGAGTTCATCTCGCGCCTCGAACATGTCGTTGGAGAGTTTTCTCGACCTGCAAGCGCGACGGATTGGGCTCGCCGGATTACACGTCTGCTCGAAGAATTCTTCGAGCCGGACGACGATGAGGAAATTGCGCTTCGCGAGGTCAGACGCCTGGCGCGCGAGCTCGATTCGTTGGCAGCGACCACGGGCTTCGAGGAGGCCATCGCACTCGACGTTATTCGAACGTATTTCGACGAGCGATTGAAGCTACCACCGCCCCCAACGCGTTTTCTCGCCGGCGAGTTGACCTTCTGCACGCTCATGCCCATGCGTACGGTGCCCTTTCGCATGGTGTGTCTCGTCGGCATGAACGATCAGGACTTCCCGCGCCGACGTCAGCCTTTCGGCTTCGATCTCATGGCACACCATCCGCGCAAGGGCGATCGTTCGAGGCGCCTCGACGACCGTTACCTCTTCCTCGAGGCGTTGATGTCGGCGGGGGAACGACTCTACATCAGCTACACGGGACACGATCAGCGGGATAACTCGGACAAAGTCCCTTCGGTGCTCGTGAGCGAGCTCGTTGACTATCTCGAGCTCGCCTTTCGTCTGGAAGGTGAGGAAGCCCAGTCTCACGACGAGGCCGCCGCGAATCTGCGCGCTCATCTCATCAGGGAGGAGCGTCTGCAGCCCTTCAGCCGTGCCTACTACGACGAAGATCCGGCGCTGTTCACGTACGAGTCCATGTGGTCGATGGTGCCAGGAACCGTGGTGCCTGGCACGGTCGTGCCTGGCACCAAGCGGGTGACGACCCGCACCCAGAGAGTCGTGGAGATCTCTCTCGATGAGTTCATGCGCTACTTTCGCGATCCCTGTCGATATTTTCTGCGCCGCCTCGGGGTACGGCTCGAGCTCGGCGAGGAAGAAGAGAGCGACGACGAGCCGTTTCGTATTCATTTCTTCGATACCTATTGGGTCAAGCGCGACGCATTGGAGACCGCTCTCGAAGGCGGGCCACTG
>JAPULC010000368.1 GCA_027295305.1 Gammaproteobacteria bacterium | reverse complement strand
TCAGAAGATTCCGTAGCAGATGAGAGCGCGGCGGGTGGCGACGATACTGATGCAAAACGAGGCTGTCAAAACAGCGGGCGATGGCGGCCACCCTGCCGATAGTTCCACTCGGAGTGTAGGCTCGATCCGTCCTCGCGGGTGCGATAATCCCCCGCTCCCGAACCCTCGCAATCGAAGCGAACGACAATGGGTTCGGTGGATGCCCTCGAATGGTCTCTCCTTCCCGGTAGCTGTCTCTTCTGTGGCCAGCCCAGCCGACAACGGGTAGACCTATGCGAATATTGCGAACGCGATCTCCCCTGGATCCAACATGGCTGCGCGCGCTGCGGCCTGCAACTGCCACCGCAGGCACCCATGCTCTGCGGGCAATGCCTGGGCACCGAGCTGCCGTTTCAACTCAGCGTCGCACCGTTTCGCTACGTAGCCCCATTGCCCCAGATGATCCATCAGTTCAAGTACCACCGCCGGATGGTTCCAGGGCGCGTGCTCGCCACGCTGCTGGTACGCAAGCTGCGATCCCGTTATGCGAACGATGTTCTGCCGCATGTCATCGTGCCCGTGCCCCTCGCGTGGCCCCGCCTGATATGGCGGGGATACAACCAGGCCGGATTGCTCGCGAGCTGGGTCGGGAAAGAGCTGAAGTTGCCGATCGCTCACTCACTCGTGCGGCGCAAGCGAGGCGCAGCGCCGCAGACGGGACTGGATGCCGCCGCGCGGGAGCGCAATCTCCGAGGCGCGTTTCATCTCGCGGGCGCCGAGGTGCCACGCTCCGTGGCAATCATCGACGATGTCATGACCACCGGCTCGACATTTCGCGAGCTCGCTCGTTTGCTCCGCGACGGGGGTGTAGAGGTCGTTCATTGCTGGGCGCTTGCCCGCACGGACCCGCATGCCTAGCTAGTTCCTGTTCCGAAATTCGCCATCCGGGCGAATTTCCTCCAACGCTGCGGCGAAGCAAGTTCGCCTTCATCTTGGTGGTCTCCCACCGCGCTCCCAGGCCCCCTTCGCTTTACCCTTGTGCAATCGGCAGAATAACGCGCCGTGAAGCACCTCATATGTCCCCTCATCGTCAGCGTCGTGCTTCTCACGACGTCGACGGCACGCAGCGCGGAGCTACGCGTCGCCGTAGCGGCGAATTTCGCTGCCACCCTCGAGGGCCTTGCTCCGGACTTCGCCAGGACCACCGGCCACTCGATACGACTTTCGAGCGGGTCATCGGGGACGCTGTACGCCCAGATTCTGAACGGCGCACCGTTCGACGTCTTCCTGTCTGCGGACTGCGCCCGTCCAAACCGGCTCGTGGACCAGAATCGCACGGTGAGCGGCACCCGGTTTACCTATGCGGTGGGCAAGCTCGCGCTCTGGACCCCGAGTCAGCGTCATCCCGACGCCGCATGGCTTCGCAGACCCGCGGGACGTCTTGCCCTTGCCAACCCTGACCTCGCGCCCTACGGGCGCGCCGCAGCCGATACGCTGGGGGCGCTTGGCGCCATGAACGGGTGGCGTGACCATCTCGTGCTCGGCAACAACGTCTCGCAAGCGATGCAGTTCGCGGTCTCCGGCGCTGTATCGGGGGCGTTCGTCAGTACCTCACAGCTGATCGCGCACAAGGTCTCACAGGAATTCTGGTGGCAGGTGCCGGAACGTTTTCATGCCGCCATCCGGCAACAGGCCGTCGTGCTGAAGTCGGCCTCGGACGTCGACGCTGCGGGTGCATTCCTCGAATTCCTCAAACACCCAGTCACCCGCTCACGCATCGAGTCGGCGGGCTATGCGACGAGGTCCTACGACACACTCGCCGAAGTTCGCTGCCGAAGATGAGCGACGCGAATCTCCAAGCGATTCTGCTCACCCTCGAGCTCGCCGCAGTATCCACCCTGATTCTCCTTGTGATTTCCCTGCCGCTGTCCTGGTGGCTCGCCCGGACGCAGAGTCTCGCAAAACCGGTGCTCGAGGCCGTAGTAGCACTGCCGCTGGTATTGCCCCCCACCGTGCTCGGCTTCTATCTCCTGGTGCTGCTCTCCCCCGGCAGTCCCCTCGGGGCCGCCTGGGTGTGGCTCACGGGTGAAAGTCTGACGTTTTCGTTCAGCGGTCTGGTGGTGGGTTCTGTGATCTATTCGCTGCCGTTCGTGGTGCAACCATTGCAGGCGGGATTCATGCGCATCACGCAGCCACTCATAGAGTCCGCAGCGCTGCTCGGCGCAAGCGCGGGCACACGGTTTGTGCATCTGGTGCTTCCAATGGTGCGCCCGACCATCATCGCCGCCGCAGCGCTGGGCTTCGCTCACACCATTGGCGAGTTCGGCGTCGTTCTGATGATCGGAGGGAACATCCCTGGAGAGACGCGGGTGCTCTCCATTGCGATCTTCGATCACGTCGAAGCTCTGCGTTACGGCGAAGCTCACGCCCTTGCAGCCGGACTTCTGGTGGCCTCCCTCGTGATGCTCACGGCGATTTACCGGTGGGCGCGTCCAAGGGTTTTTTAGTGGATCAGCTCGTTCTCGACATCGACGTGCCCCGCACCACCCACGATGTCTGCCTGCGCGCCGAGATCCCTCTCCAGGGGGTGACCGCCGTGATGGGCCCATCGGGGGCGGGCAAGACCACGTTGCTACGATGTGTGGCCGGTCTCGAGCGTCGGGGTCGCATCGGGGTCAAGATGGGCGACGAGACATGGCAGGGGGAGGACACCTTCGTGCCGCCCCACGTGCGTGCGGTCTCGATGGTTTTTCAAACCACCCAGCTGTTTCCCCACCTCGACGTCTTGGGTAATCTGCGATTTGCGGCGAAATACGGAAAACAGCGCAATGGCGCAGTGATCGAGCTGGATCACGCAATCGCCCTCCTCGGTCTCGAACCCCTGCTCGATCAATCAGTCGATGTGCTCAGCGGCGGTCAGCGACAACGGGTGGCCATTGCGCGGGCGCTTCTCACTCCCGCGCGCATCCTGCTCATGGACGAGCCCCTCGCCTCTCTCGATGTGCCCGCGCGTCGTGAGATCCTCCCCTATCTGCGAACGCTCTGCGAAGAGCTTGCGTTGCCGATCATCTACGTCAGTCACGATCTCGACGAGATCATGGCCATCGCGGCGCGCATGCTGGTAATCGAACATGGCCGTTTGCTTGCGATGGGTCCGGTGGAGGAGTTGAGCACGCGTCTCGATCTTGCGATGAGTCACGAACAACGGGCGACATCGGTGATGCGCGGCCACGTCGATCGATTGGACGTCGAGTACGGCCTTGCGCAAGTCAGCATCGCAGGCGTGGAACAAGCTCAGCTGCACCTGACGACGCATGCCGCTCAGATCGGCGCCGACATCAACGTGCGCATCGCAGCCCGTGACGTGAGCATCGCGCGCGTGCGCCCGGAAGCCACCAGCATTCTGAACTGCCTACCCGGACGTATCGAGCAGATCGACCTCGACGAGCCATGGTTCGCGATGATTCGGATGCGAGTGGGGGCGCAGCATCTGCTCGCGCGCATCACGCGCAAATCCCTCGACGATCTCGAGCTCCGGATAGGAGACTCCGTGTTTGCGCTGGTGAAGTCCGCGGCGTTCTGGAACTAGCTAGTTCCTGTCCCGAAATTCGCCATCCGGGCGAATTTCCTCCAACGCTGCGGCGAAGCAAGTTCGCCTTCATCTTGGTGGTCTCCCACCGCGCTCCCAGGCCCTTGCTTTTTGCTGCGCGCTCTTCCG
>JAPULC010000367.1 GCA_027295305.1 Gammaproteobacteria bacterium | reverse complement strand
GTGTTCGTGAGAGCCTGGAATACGATCGGATCTTTCCAGCATCGGAGCGCGTTCGGCACCTGGCTACACCGTCTCGGTGTCAACGTGGTCCTGAGTGACATTCGGTCCGAGAAGCGGCGGTCGCGGCGCGAGGTGATGCCCGGCAACCTGGATGAGTTCGAACGAGAGGCAAAGGGCGCGATGCCCGAGACCCGGATGGATCTGGAAGCGGCGATCGCTCAGCTTCCTCCCGGCGCGAAACAAGTGCTGATCCTTCACGATGTCGAGGGTTACCGCTATCGCGAAATCGCAGAGCTGACGGGAGTTGCCGACGGAACCGTCAAATCCCAATTGAGTAGAGCACGACGCCTAGTGCGGGAGGCCTTAGAAAGATGAATGACAATATTGAGTCCGGCGGACAAGATTCGCAGGAAGAGATGGAAGAGCTTTTGTGCCAGTACCTCGACGAGGAGTTGGACGACGAGAAGGTTGCGTACGTTCGAGACCGACTGGCATCGAGCCCAGAGTGGCAAGAGGCGCTCGAAGAGATGCAGACGACTGTTCATGCCATCCGCGCATTGCCGCACGAGGCGACTCCGGAACATGAGTTGTGGCCGGACATTGCGAAGCGCGGAGCCATTGGCGGCGGTGCCTGGGCGGGGAAGAGCCGGAAGCGCAGCTGGTGGCCCCTGAGTGTTCCTCAACTCATCGCGGCGGGGTTGGCGGCATGCCTGATCCCCTTAGCGAGCCTCAGATTAGCGAGTGCCTTGCGTGACGACTCGGTACCAGTGGTTGTGCGAGAGGCGCCCCGAGCGCCGCGCGCTCCGGTCGTGGTCGACGTGGGGCGGATCGCGGAGCAGGCGCGCCGGGCGGCCGAGCAGGCAGTTCGGTCGGTCGAACGCGCCCGTGAGCGCGCAGAGCGGGCGCGAGACCGCGCAGGGCGGACCCGCGACCGCAACCGCGACAGATCGAGCACGCTGCGGGCGATGATCGTGCTCCTCAAGGACGAAGACGGACGGGTGCGGACTCAGGCGGCACGCACCCTCGGGGAATTCGAGTCGGCCCAGGCGGTCGAGGCGTTGGGCCAGGCGCTGACCAGGGATCGGGTGGTTTCGGTGCGGCGCGCGGCCGCGTGGGCACTGGGCGAGATCGAGAGCGGGCGCGCCATTCAGGCCCTTACCACAGCGATCACGCGCGACAGCGACACCGAAGTGCGCAAACAGTCGGCGTGGGCGATGGGTGAGATCGAGAGTTCGCGCGGCGTCGAGGGTCTCGGGATCGCGCTGGTGAGAGACGCTCAACCCGACGTTCGCACCATGGCGGCGTGGGCAATGGGAGAAATAGAGTCCGCCGCAGCCGTTCCCGCGTTGGCCAAGGCGCTGGTGGACGACCGCAGCCCGACAGTGCGGCGGATGGCCGCCTGGGCGATGGGGGAGATCGAGAGCGGAAACGCAATCGGCATCGAGGCCCTGGCGACCGCGCTGCGCCGGGACTCCGACCGCGAGACGCGGGAGAAGGCTGCGTGGGCGATGGGCGAGATCGAGTCGCCAAAGGCCGTCGACGCACTCATCGAGAGGCTCACGAGGGAGCAGAACCCCGAGGTCCGCAAGATGTGCGCCTGGGCACTCGGTCAGATCGAAGACGCGCGCGCGCTGGATGGCCTGTCGGAGGCCATACAAAGAGAGCAAAACGCGGACGTTCGCCGGATGATGCTGTGGGCGATTGGAGAAATCGGTAACTGACCCAGCGCGAGCTTAGCTTCAGGCGCTAAATAGAAAAGGCCCCGCTCGCCGGGGCCTTTTCTATGGTCACTCCACGTCGTGCTTACTTATTGACGGCCTTGGAGTTCGGCCGCGACCCGCTCCACCTCCCGCCACACCCGCAGGAGGTTTCCGCCCCACAGTTTTGCGATCTCCTCTTCGGAATACCCTCGCCGCACCAACTCGAGCGTCACGTTGCCCGTCTGACTGGCATCCTCCCATCCAACGATCCCACCACCCCCATCGAAATCCGAGCTGATGCCCACGTGGTCGATCCCGATGAGTTCCACCGCGTGATCGATATGGTCCACGAAGTCCCCGACGTTGGCCGGCGGCCACCGCTCGTCGAGTTCCGCCCTGCTGCGATCGTACTCGGCGCGCTGCTCGTCGGACAGGTCGTCCAACGCACCGCGGCCGGACCCGGTGATTCCCATCTGCTCACGCAAGGCGACCAGCGCCTCTCGTTTCTCCGGGGGGTCCACTTTTACGAAACCGCCCAGAGCCACGGTCTGCATCACCCCACCGTTTTCCTTCAACGCCAACAGCTGCTCGTCGTCCATGTTTCGAGCTACGTCGGCAAGAGCCTTTGTGCTCGAGTGCGACGCAATTACCGGCGCCCGCGAGAGACGGGCCGCATCGAGCATCGCGTCCTTCGAGATATGTGACACGTCCACCATGATGCCGAGCCGGTTCATCTCGGCGATCACGTCCTCGCCGAAGGCGCTGACGCCGCCATGCTCCGACTCTCCGTCTCCAAAATTCTCCCGCGGCGTAGACGAATCGGCAATGTCGTTGTGGCCGCCATGTGCCAACGTGATGTAGCGAGCCCCCAACTCGTGGTACGTGGCCAGCAACGAGAGGTCTTTCCCGATGACATATCCGTTCTCGATCCCGATGGCGGCGACGCGCTTGCCGCTTTGGTTGATCCGGACGACGTCGGCGGCAGTGTACGCGAGTTCGATCCGGTCGGGGTACATCTCGTCGGTCATGCGATGGATGGCGTTGAATTTCGTCATCGCATCTTCTTTGGCCTGCCGGTAATTCGCCGGCGTCCGCTCCGTCTGGCCCACGTACACGACGAAGAAGCCGACGTCGAACTCACCTTCCTCCATTTTCGGGATGTCGACCTGTCTGTCCCCCCGCACACCCGGATCGACCTCGTCGGTGGCAAAGTTGAAGGGAATGTCGTTGTGCGTATCGATGGTCAGAACACGTGTGTGGATCTCCGCCGCCAGCGCGCGGATTTCCTCCTCCGACATCTCTCCCGCACAGGCAAGCAGCAGCGTGAGCGGCACGAGCGAAGCGGCCGCCTTCGAAAAGAAACGAGACACTGGTGGACTCCCAAGTTGAGCGGTGATTCTTTACCTCTTGCAATGGCAGAATCTACCGACAACTCCGCGCTCCGCCAGCGCGCACGTACACTCCACAAGTAATGGCCACGGAATCCACTGAATCCACGGACCCCCACACCATCACCGTTTGTTGTTTTGACCTAGTG
>JAPULC010000366.1 GCA_027295305.1 Gammaproteobacteria bacterium | reverse complement strand
TGCTCCAGATTGAATCAGCCGTTCAGCGGCCACTGCCAGCTTGTCGCGCCTCTTGCTCGTGGACCGCAGTACGCTCGCGAGCGGTGTTTCTCCTTCGGCATCTGGAGCATCCACATCCGCGCCGTTGTCGAGCAGCAACTTCATCACGTCTTCGAAACCCGCCCGTGCCGCATAGTGAAGCGCGCATCGCGCCGCAGGATTCAACGCGTCGTTGGACGAACGCACGACCCTGTGTAATGCTGACATCATGGGCCAATCCACGAGGAGAAGACGGCCATGCGCTATCAGTTGATCGAGGTGGAACCGCTCACCCCCACCATCGGCGCCGTCATCCACGGCGCAGATCTCACCAAGACCCTGGACGATGAGACCTACAGCGAGATTCACGATGCCTGGATGGAGCATCAGGTGCTGTTTTTCCGCAATCAACCCATGACTAA
Source organism: Gammaproteobacteria bacterium (assembly GCA_027295305.1). Taxonomy (GTDB): domain Bacteria; phylum Pseudomonadota; class Gammaproteobacteria; order Pseudomonadales; family Azotimanducaceae; genus JAPULC01. Next base: position 6,185 of record JAPULC010000366.1, on the reverse strand, counting down.
CGAGCGGCATCTCGAACTTGGCATGCGGTTTGGCCCCCTGCACATCCATCCAGCGGCGCCTTTCGCGGACGACAATCCAGCGCTCATGGTCGTCCACACCGACAAGGACTCCTGGCGCAACAACGGTTCGGGCTGGCATTCCGACGTCTCTGCCGACGAAGAGCCACCCATGGCGAGCATCCTTCATATCCGTGAGGTGCCGAGCCAGGGGGGCGATACGCTGTTTGCCAACATGTACGCAGCCTACGAAGCCCTCTCTGAGCCGATGCGTAAATTCCTGGATCCGCTGGCAGCTATCCACACATCGGACTACACGAATTTCTACGGCGAGCACAAGCCGCAACGGGAATCCCCCACGGCAACTCACCCGGTGGTCCGTACCCATCCCGTCACGGGCAGGAAATTGCTGTACGTGAATCGGGGGTTCACTCGTCAGATCAAGGACCTCAGCCGCGCCGAGAGCCGCGCGCTGCTCGATTACCTGTTCGAGCACGCCGCGCAGCCGCGCTTCCACTGTCGCTTCCAGTGGGAGAAGGATACGGTGGCGATGTGGGACAACCGCTGCACGCAGCACCTGGCGGTCTGGGACTACTACCCGGAAACCCGCAGCGGCATCCGCGTGACCGTCAAAGGCGACCGGCCGTACCACTAGAAAAATGGGGTCAGACCCCATTTTTCCTCAGTGCGTGAACCGACCCCCCGATGTGTAATAGGCCTCTCCCCAACCGCCGACGCTGTCGAACTCGATGCGAACGAACGTGAAGCCCTCGAGGATCGGGGTCTCGAAGTCGAACTCTTCGGCACACAGCATCGTCGGCAACACGGTCAACACAACGAGGATGGCTGTTCGAACGCACATTTCGAGCATGGCGTGAGTAAAGCCCAAGCAGGTACGCGAGTTCAACGCACCACGAGAGCTTCGTTGAACCCGCCGGCGGGTGATAGGCTTGGGTAGCCGAGTCAAACCACCGACAGCTGGGGGAAGCATTTCATGACGAGTCTTAGCGAGATCACGAATTTCGTACAGCTTACGGACGATATAGGCACTTCCGGCCAGCCTCGTCCGGAGCAATTCGACGACATCGCGGATGGTGGCTACTCGGCGGTCGTCAATCTTGCGCTTCCAACATCCGATCACGCCATTTCGGACGAGGGAAGCCTGGTTACCGGCTTGGGAATGAGCTACTTCCACATCCCCGTGAAATTCGATGAACCCACAGTTGACGATCTGCGAACCTTCATCGGGGTCATGAAGTCGATGGAAGGGAAGAAAGTCTGGGTTCACTGTGTCGTAAACGCCCGCGTATCGGCATTCCTCTATCACTACCTGCGCCACGTAAGGAATCTCGATGAAGACGCCTCGCGCTCCGTTGTGCTCGAACGTTGGCAACCCAGCATGGATGACACTTGGAGCGCGTTTCTCACCCTGAAAAAGAACGAAATCGGACTCTGAACCAAAACTGCGATGACATTTCGCCGACGGTCCCGCGGAGGCGCTTTCGGAATGAGACCTATCAGCGTTCGGTAAGCTCCCGCCTCTTCGCTCGACTCACATCACGCAAGCGGCAATCCCGAGGTCGCCTTCGTGAGTCGATCGTGAATCTCAACGACTCTTCTGATCTCCCGATGCACCGTCGAGTTCCCCATTTCCTGGACCAGCTCACAAGTGGCATATCGTTGCGTGCGAGCCTCGTAGTCTCGCTCCCACTCCCGGAAACGCGACTCGGCTTGCGGACTGGCCCAAGGAAAGCGAACCTGCGGCGCAGCCACGCCGCAACGCCAGGGCTTCGGGGTCAATCGCGCCCGAAAGCTCTCCTGTTCCTTGCACAATCGTAGATACAAAGGGTCGGCGCCCAGCGCCACCATCGTGCGCACCGTCGCTTCCGACTTTGGATCCATCTGCCGGTGAGTGAACATGTGCCTGAGCCCGGCGCGTGTACGGTACACGCGGACACCGCAGCGCGGCTCGGCATTCACCCACGATTGCACCTTGGCGATCGCGTCCAGCTCACGCTGGCGTGCCGGGGGCGGGATCGACTTTCCCAGCAACCTGTGGAGTCCATACCTGATGTGGTCACCCAGCGTTGGCGGCGCCAGATCCACATCGACAAAGACAATCTCTGCGGTGTTCAACACACGGCAACCGTACGAATTCCGAGTGATAGCTGCATGAACGACGCCTTGCGCGTCTTCGAACTGCTCCAACACTTCCTCGCGCAGCGGACGATCGCCGTACAGATAGCGATCCGGCCGACTCCCCTCGAGTAAGCGTTCAGCGACCTTCTGTGCTCGCTCACTGCCCTTTCGTTCAGCGTCGGCGGCGCTGCGGTCCGACCAACCCCAACAGGAAAACGCATGCAGCTTTTGTTGCCCGTCACGTACCTGGACGGTGCCTTTAGCCCAGTAATGCGGCAGTCTCATGACGCTATGCATTCCCAACGCTGCGATGCATTCACGTCCCCAAGAATAGGCGAGTCGAGCCAGCGCGCTCGGCGGATACCCCTCCCAGAGTCGTTGCGCTTGCGGGGACGCGTCACGAAGGTCACCTATCAGATGCTAGGGCTCGCGAGCTGAGTGTATCTTCCACACCATCGCCGGCAGTTGCCCGCCACGCTCGATGATGCAACCCTGTTCAGAACCTCTGGGGAAAGGGAAATCTGGCATGCGTTTCGTGAGCATTGCGCTTCTGTTGCTATCAGCCAGCTCTGCTACGTCCGGTGAGCCATCGAAACTCAGGCAACTCGACGCCGAGGCCATTGCGATACGCGACAGCGTTCCTGCCGACGCGGTGATCGCTCACCGAGGTCTACCGTATTGGGCACCGGAGGAGACCGCGCCGTCCTATCAGTTGGCTCTCGGACTCGGAGTTGATTACCTCGACGCCGACATCCAGCGGACCAAAGATGGCATCCTGATCTGCCTCCACGACGACAACCTCCAGCGGACGACAAACATTGGCGAGATTTTTCCCGATAGGCAGGACGATCCAGTCAGCAAATTCACCCTCGCAGAGCTCCTGCTGCTCGATGCCGGATCCTGGTTCAACAAGGACTTCCCTTTCAGGGCCAGCGATTCGTTTGTTGGACTGACGATCCTCACCCTCGAGGAACTGATCGACCTCGTCGAGGAATCTCCGAAACCCTGGCCAGGACTCAGCCTCGAGACTAAGGAGACCAAGCTTTTCAAGGGTATTGAGGCGGACCTCCATAGTCTGCTCGAGAAGCGTGGGTGGGACGGCACAGACCCGGATCGCAGGCTACTGCTGCAAACGTTCGAGCGGTCGAGCCTTCCGCTCCTCGAAAGTCACTTCCCACAGGCCCCCAAAATCCTACTTCTCTGGAAGGGAGAAGGCTATATGGAGCGGGTCGACGAAGCGGAATTCGTGGACTGGTTGAACTTCGGCGTCGACAACGGGGCGCAGTTCGCGGGGCCGAGTCTTCCAGGGCCAGCGGAATACTACGATCTGATGCAGGGCTGGATGGTGAAGCTCATGCGCGACGCGCGACTCGCCATTCACGCTTACACACTGAACGATGACTTCGAGATCTACGATGCACAGACCGATGGACTCTTCACGGACCGGGCCGACTTGCTCAAGCAGTACTACCACGTTAGGGATCTTCGCCGCGAGCTTGGCCGCAAGTAACACGGCGGCGCACTATTGATTTTAGGGCCTCTGAGCGGCGTTGTTCGTAGAGGCGGCGGGCGCCGCAATATGCCAAGACTCCGGCAACGGCCAGTGCTGTGCTCCTGGCGTTTATGTGGTTTGTGGCGAAACCATGCGGGATGACTCGGCGAAGGCATAGTCAAGCCACAGATCTCTCCCCCTCTCTGTGGACCACAGCTCAGATACTACCCCCGTGTTTGCTATTGGCGATACGCCCTCACCGCTACCATATCCCCATCCACATGGGGCTCGCTGCCGATGGACATCGGCACGCTTACATTTCACTCGGTTGGGTCACGGGAGGACTGTGATCTCGGGGTACCCCGCACCGCGAACTGTGTCGAGTTCTGCCCTTTCTCCGAAGCCTCTTGGGCCGGTCTGTGAATCAGTCCCAAGTCGGCAGCACCTGGGCGTGAGATCGTGCAACGACTGCAAACGGCAAAGCCGTCGAAAGGCGGGGACGCAAAGCCACGGATCTAAGGTTCGCTTCGGCGAGCTACGACAGCCGGGTTGCCAGTCCATCACTGGCGTATAGCAGGGGGGGCTCGGTCACCGGGCCGACGTGTTCTCTACATGGGAGGCATACGCCAATGCAATCCACCGGCAGCCCGCTACGGGGCAATCCAAAGATTCGAATTTACAACACAGCCGAGCAGGCGTCGCGCCGCCCCACAAAATTGGTCGGTACTCTGATTGTTGCGGCGTGCATTTTGGGATTCATCTTATGACGAAATGAACTGTGTCGTTCGGAGCCGTTTACGACCGTGGACGAACGAACAGTCAGTCGGCACAGAGAGGTTGTGCACACACCATCGAGGTGCCTTTGTGGGGGAGCAGCTAATCGTGAGAGATGATAGAGCGAGGGTTAGTGCGGCGGACCGGATCGAGCTCATGAATGCGATCTTGCCGACGGTGCGAGACTACAAAAAGGGGATGATGATCGAGCGTATCGGTTCCTATCCAGGCTATGGCTTGGTGGGCGCGTCTTCTCCTCAGGAGGAACGGTATCTGATGGCACAAGTCGAAACCGGCTTCAGCCAGCAATATATCCACGACAGCCCATATTGAGCGCCGCCCAAATCCTTTGTCAGCGGCGCCAGCATAGGCGAGAAATTGATAAGAGAAGCCATTCTCGATGGTTTTGAGGGCGTGCCCCGAAAACGGCCTCCTGTACTGCGCTGTGAAGCGATTTCTCGGGTAACCCTATACCCTAGGCCCTAGGATCGCCCGAGAGTCTCCGGCAATAGCCCTTCCCACACGCCTCAGACGTACCATATTCCCATCCACACGGGGAGAGGACATCACATGGAAACCATTCGGATGCTGGGGAGCCTGGGGGAGTTTGTGGGCGCGATAGCCGTAGAATTCGGCACTTTTTCAATTTATTCGAACCCTCAGCACGCGAGCACCGACGGGACGCCCTGCTGATGGCGCGTGTGCTCTTCGATCCGCACTTCGCCCAAGCCTGGCAGCATCGCTGCGATCTCGGTCAGGACGTCGCGACATACCCGTGGACCGAGCCTTCGGGGGGCTGGGGGATCACACGGAAGCTTGCCTTTGCCCTCGCCCATCTGGGTCGCATGAGAAACTCCAAACCCCGGCTGCAATCCGTCTGCGACTTGCTTGTTGCGCTCGGACTCGAGCCTGCCTTTCCCGAAAACGAGCTCCCTGCCCCGCCGGACAGGGACGAAGTCGAGATCATCGTCACGGGCTCACGACTCAAGGCCTTCACCGACGACGAGATCGCCACCCTCGTCAGGTTTGCCGAGGAAGGCGGTGGACTCCTGATCATGTCGAACCACGGTGCCCCTGAAGGTGCACCGAACGACTTCACGCGCTACGACAGACCGCTGGTGGAGAAGTTCGATATAGAGCTCGAATGCACGGGTTTCAGTGAGCCGAATAGGAGCCGCGCCGTCCATGTGTCGGGCGAGCATCCCACCACCACGGGGATTCGAGAGCTCTCGATCAACAACTGCTCCAGTCTCCGATGCGCACGTGTACCGAGCGTGGTCGACATCCCGAGCAACTGGCACGATCGACTAACGGGGACGCAGGCGCGGGGGAGAGCCGCCGCCATCGCCATCGACGAAGGAATCGACGGCAGAGTGTTCGTATTGAGCGACTCGGGATTCATGGGCAATGAAGGCACCCGCTCTCCCGGTCCGGGTCTCATCGATCAAGCAGACAACCGCAAGTTTCTGACGAACGTCTTCTCGTGGCTCGCGAAAATCGACACGTGAGCGCCAATCCCGTCATCTAGAACTTCTCGTACTGCCTGGCTCACGTGCCCGGTGGCTCCGTGGCGAAGCTCGGAATGAAGTCCCAAGCCTTCCTGAACGCGGGGATTTCCATCCTGGACGACTGCATCGCATCCATGGCATTTCTCGTCACTCACGACGATGGCGTGAGCCCGGTGCCATGGCGACAGAGGTCAAGGTGTACTTCTGTGACCCGCAAAGTCCTTCGCAGCGTGGTTCCAACGAAAATACCAATGGCCTACTGCGGCAGTATTTCC
>JAPULC010000365.1 GCA_027295305.1 Gammaproteobacteria bacterium | reverse complement strand
GACGAAGCGCGTGTGGCTCAGACGGAGCTGTTCGAGAGCTCCGACCGGATCAACCTCGTGCCAACGAGCCCGCAGCTCCAGGTGCTGTCACCCAATTTTGCAACCATCACCATGCGCTACGCCGTGGACATCATGTACAAGGACGGAACGCGTGCACCGCGGGGAGGTCATGCAACCCAAATTTGGATGAAGGATCCAGTCGACGACGTCTGGAAGATTCATCTACAGCACTTTTCGTTGACGCCGCAATCGGAGAACTAATGAATCCGATGCGGGTGGCGATCGCATGTTGACGAAAGCGGCGCGCTCGGTTCAGATTCCCCGATCCCTCGAGCGGTAGAGCCCACCGACACGGGGTGTTTCGAGCCCGCTGGATCAACAACAACCGAAGCTGAGCTAGCCGACCGAGATGTCCCTGGTCGCGCCGGGGCTGGCAAGCGCTTGTGTGATAGAGGTTTGCCTTTTATTGTGATGCGACCAACCAGTGGAGGCCCGGCGGATGTCGGACGCCTTCCTTAGTTCCGAAGAATACAGCGAACAGGCGCATAGTCTCTACAACGAAGCCCGGTACGATGAGGCGCTCGACGTGCTTCGTGCCGGTCTCGAGATCTACCCGTTCTCGGTCGATCTCCATGTTGGGAGTGCGTACGCTCGACTCGCGCGAGATGAATTTGCGTGGGCCAGGCAGAGCTTCGAAGAAGCGATCGCGCTCGATCCCGACCACGAGGAAGCGTTGGCCGGTCTGGGCGAGACACTCCTCAAACTCGGTGAGCGGGGCGCGGCGCTTCGGTGCTTCGACCGCATCCTTGCTCTCGGCTACCGCGAAGATCATGATCTTGTACTGCAAATCGGACGCGCCCTGTTTCGCGAAGGAATGATCGACCACGCTCGCTGTTTCTTTGAAATCGCAGTGACCTGCCATGACGACTCGTCGGAGGCTGTGGCGTGCCTGGGCTATGCCACACATCGATTGGGAGACGAAGATAAGGCACTCCTGTGCCTCCGTCAGGCGTTGGATCTCGACTCACAGCATGCCGAGGCTCGCGTCTACCTCGGCAACTTGTTGTACGATCGGGGCGAATACGAGGCTGCGCTTTCGCACTTCGAGCGTACGGACCCGAACGATCACATCGACGAGCTCGCTGTGTGGCGGCTCATCGAACTCAAGAAGTCGATCTACGGCTTGCCGCCAGACGATCTCGAGCTCAAGCCATGGACCAGGCGGCTGGGTGATATGGCGGACGAGCCCGATCCGGTCGAACGACTCCTCATCGAAATCGAGTCCAGACAGCCCGACGGGTCGGTTCGCGACCCACAGCAGATTGAGCTCTTCGGCACGCTTCTGACGGAACTCCAGGCGATGCAGCGGCGTCCATCGACTGACATGCATCGCGTGAAAACGACATCTGGCGTTACCTATGCTGGAACCTGGGAGGAGATCATCCTCCAGATGAAGATGGACGATCGTGAGCTCGCCGAGTCATCGCTCACGCAGTATATGGAGCGGATTGCCTGGAAGAGCCGCGCTGAGCTGGGCCTCAAGATACCGGTCACGGACGCGGAAAGTTTTGTCAGGGGCGCGGCGGCGGCGGGGATCCTCACCATCATTCGTTAAGTCGCTCAGACGCGAAGACGCGAAGCGGCTGAGATGCTAGGAGCGAAGCTCTAAGGCCGCTCCGGCCGCAACAGATGCCGCCAGAAGCAAACCCCAGGCGCGAGCCCGCGGTTTTGCATACCTTTTTCTCGCCATGAAGTGGACCGCAAACGTCTCCCGCCGAGTTTTTCCAAACGGCTTGACGCTGCTTGTTGAGCGAAACGACTCCGCCGCAGTCGTCGCCGTCGTAACTCATGTTCGCGCGGGGTATTTCGACGAACCAGATGAGTGGGTCGGAATCTCTCACGTTCTCGAACACATGTTCTTTAAAGGGACGTCGAGACGTGGTCCTGGCGACATCGCGCGTGAAACGCAGATCCTCGGCGGATATCTAAACGCCGCGACGATTTATGACAAAACGGTTTATTACACGGTTTTGCCATCTCGCGGCGACGGCCTCCCAAAGGCAATTGACGTGCAAGCCGACGCACTCATTCAAGCGGCGCTCGATCCGGATGAACTTCGGCGAGAGCTGGAAGTCATCATCCAGGAAGCCAATCGAAAGCTCGATGCACCAGCCGCTGTTACGAGAGAAACGTTGTACGGGCTACTCTTCTCCGTGCATCGAATGCGACGGTGGCGCATCGGCTCCGAAAAAGGGCTGCGGGCGTTGGGAACCAATGACGTGAGAGCGTATTACAGTACGCGATACGCTCCAGAGCGGGTCATCGTGGCCATAGTTGGTGATCTGGATGTGGACCAGGCGTTCGAAATTGCGGAGAACTATTACGGCAATTGGAAGGCGCAGCCGTCGGCCGTCGATAGATCGCCGACTGAGCCCGAAAGTCATCGCGTGGTCTCGCGGGTTCTGAACGGTGACGTTACGCGCCCACTTGCGGATGTCGGTTGGCGAACAGTCGGAAGTCTTCACGCCGATACACCGGTGCTGGATATGGCTGCCATCATCCTTGGCGCCGGACGTGGCTCACGACTGTACCGCGCCGTGCGCACACCGGGACTTGCAGGCAGTGTAGGTGCATCGCACTACACGCCCACCGAGGTGGGCGTGTTCGATGTCTCTTTTGAGAGCGACGCACGTCAGATCGATGACGCGGTGGATAGAGGTCTGGAAGTCGTGTCCGATCTCGCGGCGACAGGCCCGAGTGCAGAGGAGCTGGAGCGGGCGCGTGCCCTCGTCGCCACGCGATGGGCACGTCAATTCGAGTCGATGGACGGTCGAGCGTCGGCACTTTGTGCGGCAGAAGCGCTCGGAAGCTATGAAATAGTGGACGACTTGTTCGAGCGAACATCCGCCGTCAACGCAGAGGATATTCAACGCGTCGCGGCCCAATACCTGAATCCAAATAAGGCGTGCGCGGTTTTCTATCTCGAGCGAGAGGCGCAGACGAGATTCGTAAATGGCGGTTGGCCGGCGGCCGATGCGGCGGACCGGCCGACGATCGGCACGGGGGTCGGAACCGTTGTCGGGGTTCGCTCTGGTGTGCCGAGCGGCCACCTTTCCGACGGAGAGCCACTCGAGTACGACGGCGGTATCATCGGGCGATCGCTTCGGGGAATCGATCTTCTCGTTTGGTCCAAACCCGGATCGGGGATGGTGTCCATTGGACTGCACATTCCTGATATACCGTTGGCCGAGACCGAGGCGAATGCGGGCATTTCGCGCCTGCTCGTCAGGTGCGCGAATCGCGGCGCAGACGGGAAGAGTGGCGAGTCGTGGGCGCAGGGGGCGGAACTCTTGGGCGGGCCGATCAGCACGAGTGCATCGGTTGATGGCATCGGGTGGTCGATGACCGTGCGGCCCGACGCAGCATCTGATGCTGCGTGGATGCTGCGAACGGTTGCGCTCCATCCGAACCTCGACGTGGACGATGTTGAGGTGGAGCGCGCATTGCAGGCCAACGACGCTCGTCGTCTGCAAGACGACATGTTTCGTTATCCAATTGACCGGGTGATTGCTGCGGCATTTCCGGGAGACTCGTATGGGCACCCGCAGATGGGATACCCGGAGGTCGTGCAGCAGCTCACCGTGGAAGAGGTGCGGGCCTGGTCGCAAGAGGTGAGCGCGCATCGCGCAGTGGCGGTTGCCGTAGGAGATCTCGATGCCGAGCCGCTGCTCGACTCGTTGGCGCCACTGGCCGACTGGCCCGGCGTACGAAATGGACATTCGACATCGGCGGCGCCGACGTTCCATTCTGGCCGCGCACACGGCGAACGTGACAAGGCACAAAGTGCGCTCGCTATGGCGTTTCCCGCGTTTCCGATCGCTTCGCGCGAACGGGATTCGCTCACCGTGGTGACTGCGCTTCTGAGCGGACTGGCAGGTCGTTTGTTTGAGGAGTTGCGGGAGAAGCGTTCGCTGGCGTACACGGTGACCGCGATGCCGTGGCTCAGAAAGCGGACGGGCGCCGTGATCACCTACATTGCGACTTCGCCGGAGCGGGAGGAAGAGGCGCGCGACGCGATGGTACGGGAGCTCTACCGCCTAGTAAACGAGCAGGTCTTGGTGGATGAATTGGAGCGGGCGCGGAACTACGCAGCGGGTCTCGTGGAGATAGGTCAACAAAGCGGCGCAACGGTGGCGAGCAAGATTCTGGGTGGCTGTGTGTACGGCTTTATCGACG
>JAPULC010000364.1 GCA_027295305.1 Gammaproteobacteria bacterium | reverse complement strand
CTTTCACGACGGGCAGGTCGTGGCGGCATCCGGTGGCTATCCGTTCAAGATGCGCTTGAACGGGCAAGCCGTTGCGGTGGATGGCGTCACCGCCGTGGGGACGGACCCCACCCACCGCCGTCGCGGTCTCGTGCGGCGATTGATAACGGATCTGATACACCGTGCACACGACAACGAGGTGCCGGTGTCGTTGCTGTGGGCCTCCATGGGCGCCATCTATCAGCGCTTCGGCTATGGACTTGCGGCGACCCAGTTCAACTATCGCTTCGATCCCCGCTTCGCGCAGTTTCAGTTCGGTGATAGGTCGGTGGGTCATTGCCGACGTCTGGAGAAGGACGCGGCGTTGCCCATCGTCAAGGAGCTCTTCAAGCGCTTCAGCAGCCCGCGCAATCTCATGATCCACCGAGCGCCCGTGGTGTGGGAGCTGTTATATCGTCCGTTCGAGAAGCGCAATGTGCAGAGCGTCGTGCACTATGACGACGCGGGTGAGCCCGATGCCTACTGTCTGTACCGGGTGAAGGGGTTTGATCGCGAGGATGCGGGTCCCTGGCAGGAATTGAGCATCGGCGACTTCGGATGGCTCGACATCAATGGCTGGCGAGGCGTCTGGGAATATCTCGCCGCCCACGACCTCGTGGGGCGCATCACCTGGTACAACGTGCCGGAAGACGATCCGGCGCCCGGGCTGTTGCTGGAGCCGAGACAACTGAACCGACGCGCGGGAGATGGCGTGTGGTTACGCATTAACGACGTCGAGAGCACGCTGGCATCGCGCCCGTATGGTGTCGCGGGGGAGGTTGTGGTGGATGTGCCCGCCGACGATATCTGCCCCTGGAACCCCGGGCGGTATCGAGTCGCCAGCAGTGGCGAGATCCATGAGGTCACGCGCGCGAATGGCGAGGACGCCGATCTCATCGTATCGATGAATGGATTGGCATCGCTCGTCTGCGGCCAGTCCAATGCCTCGTGGCTGGATCAGATCGGGCGCATCGAGGTTGCCGACAAGCGCAAGCTACCGTTCATCGACGCATTTTTCTCGACGCGCTATCGGCCGGCTTGCACGCAGACTTTTTGAACCGAGCACCTGTTGGGTGCTTCTTGGTAGGAGCGGCTTTCGCCGGGGGCGCGTGAGCCAAGCCAAATTCATCGCGCTTTTGCTTCGGCTCTCAAGGTGCTCCCACCGGGTCTCAGTACGCGTATTGGTCGATTCGCGATGCCGCTTGCGACAACCCTTTGCCGCGCACGCGATCCGTGCGCAACCATTCGGACAACGCTCGGGGCTCGTAGCCGAAAGCCAGCTCGTCCTGGCGGTTCTCCAGCTCTTCGCGGTTCATCCACGTATTTGCGCTGGGGTGAATGATTGGATGCGCATGGTCCGGCATGTCGTAGGCGTAGACGCGACAGAGGTGGTCGCCCTCGTCGTAGTCGCCGACGTAGGAGACCCATGGGGTGCGGATCTTGAGCTGCTCGTCCATGTGACTCTGAATTGCTGCGATGTAGTTGCCATGGTCCCAATCCGGAATGGATTGCTCGACCCATGCAGGCCCGCCCGGTAGCGACCACGCGTTCTCGTGCGTCATCAGCAACTCCGAGCCGTTCTCGCTCCGGCGATGTAACAGCACCCGGGTGGTTGCAATGGGCTTGTCGCTGTGGACGGCAAGCAACGGTTTACCCGCATCGCTCAACGCGTTGTAGACGCCATCGTTGAAGAGGTAGTAACCGGTGGCCGGTATGGCGTTCGCTGCGGCGTATTTGTTGAAGATGCCAACGCGATGCTGCTTGGAGTTGTTGCCGCCCGCGCGATGCCAGAGGTGCATGTTCATGAACAGCAGATCGCCCCGCGCAAGCTCCGGGTCGATGAACTCGCCCGCGTCCGGCTTGATGGCGGGTAAGAGGGAAAGCACCCGCTCGCCTCGATCCTGGATGCGATCCGGGCGATGTGAACCCGGCGCTACGTAGAGTGGTCCCGATTCCGCGTCGAAATCCGACAGCGCAATGATGGTGAAAAGCCAGTTCATCGAAGATCCCACGGGGCGCCAGCGTTTGTAGTCATTGTGCGAGGGGATAGGCCCGCCTCCCGGGGTGCGATCGTAGTACACGAACGCGGTGAGCCGAGGATCGTCCCCCAGAAGATCCCGGGCGCCATTCACGATGGTGGGATATTCCGCGATGAAGGCGAGGTCGGGATCTTCCGCGCAACTCTTGGCAAGGGTGTATCGCCCAGGCTCCGGATAAACCCCGGAACCCGTATTGCCGTCCAGCGGCGGATGTTGCGCAACAGCCGCGTCGAATCTTGCGAGGGACGCCTCGTCGATGGCCTTGCGCAATAGCAGGAAGCCCTGCTCCTCGTACTGGGTGATCTGCTCGGGTGTCAGCATCTTGTGTATCCCCCCATATTGTGGCGCACCCTAGCGTGGGTCCGCCTGCCTCGGCAAGAGTTGGCGCGCCTCGTGTACACTTGCCCGTGGCGAATCTGAGGGGGGGTGAACCATGACCATACCCTTCGAGGGGGGCTATCACGCCCGATGCACCTCTGGACGCACAGTGTCGAACCTCGGGTCGAGATGGGTGAAGCCCGGACGAGGTCCGACCGAAGCCCTGCCTGATCGACTCGGGCAACATGAAAGGCAACCATGATCGACGTTTTCATCTCATACTCATCAACCGACCGCGACCGGGTGATGCCGTTAGTCGAAAGCATCGAACGCACAGGCTGGTCGGTGTGGTGGGATCGTGAGATCGGTGCCGGGACGGCTTTTGATCGTGAGATCGAAAAGGCGATCGACGACGCCCAGTGCATCGTGGTCGTGTGGTCGGAAGCTTCCGTCGAATCGGAATGGGTTCGAACCGAAGCGAACGAGGGCCTCGAGCGTAAGATTCTCGTCCCCATCGCGATTGACGAGGTGCGCCTTCCACTCGCATTTCGGCGCGCTCAGACCATCAGACTCGACGACTCCAGTGATGGTCTTGCGAAGCTCACCGATGCCATCGCGCGTCTGGTGCCGCTGCCGGCAAGGGGAGCCCGTGACGTCTCTCCTTATGTGGGACGTGAGCGGGAGCTTGGACAGATGATCGATCTCGTGCGCCGTGCCCAGGATGGATCGGGCTCGATGGTGCTCGTCTCCGGCGAAGCCGGTGTCGGTAAGACGCGACTGGCGGAGGAGACCTCCCACCAGGCAAAGGAACTCGGGCTTCTCGTGCTGCACGGCCATTGCATGGAGATGGATATCACGCTTCCTTTTCAGCCGCTCATCGAGCAGATCGAGCAGGCGGTGCGCATCGTCGATCGAGAGCGCATGCGCGAGGCGTTGGGGGAAAATGCACCGGAAGTGGCGAAGCTCATGCCGGAGCTGAAACAGCATTTCCCCGGCATCGAGGATCCACCGACGCTGCCGCCCGAGCAAGAGCGGCGGTATTTGCTGAACGGCGTCGCGGAGTTCATCGAACGCGCGGCGAGAGCCCAACCGATGATGCTCGTATTCGAGGATCTGCATTGGGCTGACGAGTCGACGTGTCTGCTGCTGCGCCATCTCGCCGCAAGGCTACGTTCGGCGCCGGTGCTAATGGTGGGTACGTATCGCGACACGGAGCTCGAATCACGCAGTCCGTTTGCGCGCGCCCTGAAGGAGCTCCTACGCGAGCGCCTCGCAGAAGAATTTCTGCTGCGGCGTCTCGATCGTGGCGGCGTCGCTGCGCTTCTTGCGGGCCGTGCCGGCAAGGAGGCACCGACGGAGCTCGTGGACCTCATCTACTCGGAGACGGAGGGCAATCCGTATTTCGTCGAGGAGGTCTATCGACACCTCAAGGAGGAGGGCAAGCTCTTCGATGATGCCGGGGAATTTCGTAGCGCCATACACGTGAGCGATACCGAGGTTCCGCGCGGTGTGAGACTCATCATCGAGGAACGTATCGATCGCGTGAGCGAAGACTGCCGCAAGGTGTTGACCGTCGCGGCCGTTGCCGGACGCGTGTTCCGCTTTGACTTGTTGGCGCAGGCCGGCGGTGTGGACGAGGACACGCTGCTGGACGTGATGGAGGAAGCGGAAGGCGCCAATCTCGTCGAAGATGTCTCCACCGGCCGTGACGCGCGTTACCATTTCGCCCACGAGCAGATTCGCCAGACACTTCTCAACGCGCTCTCCTTTCCCAGAAGGCAACGATTTCATCTGCGCATCGCCGATGCGCTCGAATCGATTCATGGCACACGTGCGCATGACAATGCGGGTGAGATTGCACATCACCTCTATCAGTCCGGCGCCGCCGCGGATCCCGAACGCACCGCAGACTATCTTGCCCTCGCCGGCGAGCGGGCACTTGCCTCGTTGGCGTTCGAAGACGCACTTCGCCGTTACGATCAGGCCATCGAGGTGCTCGCTGATGAAGAGCCGGAACGTCGCGCGCGCTTCCATGGCCAACGCGCTATTGCACTGCGAGGGGCAGGTATCATAGATGAAGCAATGGCGGCGTTCGCCGCTGGGCTCGATCTCTCCCGTGGCACTGAGCTCGCCGATGAGCTCATGTTCGAGCGTGCGCGCTTGAACGTGGATCTCTATCGGGATGCGCAGGCCGATCTCGAAGAGTTACTGGAACGTGCGCGCGAGCGGCAGGATCGTGTGCTCGAGCTCAAGGTGGCGCACTTTCTTGCGGAGGCGCTCTACGTTCTGTCTCTCGATAGACCCGGCTATGCCGAGAAGGCACGATCTGCATCGGAGCGTGCCATCGAGCTTGCGCGGGAATTAGGCGACAGGCGCACACTTGCCCTTGCGTTGATCGAGAGCACGCATTTCATCGATTACTGGGCGGAGTATCGCGAGATAGCGATAAAGCATCTTGAGGAGTCCGAGCAGATTGCAGAAGAGCTCGACGACGAAGATCTCAGGATAGAGAACGCGATGCCGAAGATCCGCCTTCGAATCTTCAGGCCCCACGAGACCCAGGTCGAAGCCGAGTCGCTGCGCGAGCAGTTGGAGGCGCGGCGGGATCCGGCGCGGCTCAATCGGCACTTGTTCTGGATGATGTGGTACTACTTGGCGCAGTGCGAGAGCGAGAAGTGCATCGAGACGTGCGACGCAGGCATCGCGCTTGCCGAACGCCTCGGCGTCCCCCCCGTGCAGTATGCCAACATCAAGGCGCTGGCGCTCATGGATCAGGCCAGGTTCGATGAGGCGTGGGCATCGAACGAGCAGGAAATCGACGACGCAGATCATCGCTTCGGAGCTGCGGTGAAGCAGTTTGGCGTCATGCGTTATCTAACCGCGTTGAATGCTGTCGAGCGCACACTGGAAGCGTCGCGTGCGCTTCTCCCGGAAGCCATCGCCCTCAGCAGAACCTGGATGCAACAGGCCATCGTCGACACGTTGGCGACGCTCTACATCTCGAGCGCGGGCTCGCCCGAAGTCGCCGAATTTCAAAAGGAAGTCGCGGGGAAGACGGGATTCGAACCGTCCCCGCTGCAGCAGGCCGAGCTTGCGATCTACGAAGGCGACCACGAGGGCGCGCTGGAGCTCGCGCGCCGGGTGGTAGAGGAAGCCCGCGCTACCGAAACCTCGAGGACGATGTATGAGCATCTAGACGTCGTGCAGCGCGCGCTCCTGGGGCTCGAGCGTTGGACCGAGGTAGTGGCGTCGGTGGACGAGGTGCTTGCGTCGGTGGACTCTGCCGGGTTTCGCGCCTTGAGCTGGAAGATGCGCGCACACCGGGCGCGAGCTCTCGAGATGCGCGGTGAAGAGGCGCGTGCACGGGAAGATCGAGAAGCCGCGGCTGCGACGCTACGAGACGTGTCTGCCACCATCACGGATTCCGAGCTGCGCACCTGCTTCGAGTCCCAGCCGTTGGCCGCAGAGATACTGCAGAGGGTTGCGAATCATTGAACGACGGAGGCGAGCGTCATGAGCGACCCGGTCTTTCTCAAATCCGACCCGTGGATATTTGCGCGCGATAGCGATGAAACCATCCGCCATCTCATCGACGTCCTTGGCTTTCAGCACTGGTTCGACCCGGACGAGGAGATGCGGGTCGGTGGCGTCAGGGGGCCGCGGGGGTTCTTCGTTCGGATTCGGGAGAATCCCGCCTATCTGGACGCCATCGCGGATCTGGCGCTCGCCGCTCGACCGGTCACGCGAATTTCCGTTCAGAATATCGATGAGCTCCACGCCCTTCACGTCGCCAACGGGGCGCGTATCGTTGTCGAGATCGGCGACCGTCCCTGGGGCGATCGGGAATACACGGTAGAGGAGATCAACGGACAGTTGCTGACGTTCTCGGAAGAGGACATCGAGCGCGTGCGGGCGCGATAATTCGGGCTGCAGTCACTGCTTCAGGTTGCCAACGCCATTCCATCACGCCCCGGATCGGCGCCGCCATCCCAGCCGTCTTTGGTGAATCGGATCGCGTGCACACCGGCGAAGTGATACGACAGGTGGGTGCGGCGGGTCTCGTAGCCCATCCCGTTGAGATCGGCTTCGACGTAGCGCGGAATGCGATTCGTCAGATCGATGATGTCCGAGGTCGCACAGAACCGTGGTGCGCCCACCGCGTGAAGCGCATCCATTCCGAAGTCGATGACGTTCAAAATGCCTTGCAGAAGCCCCATGGTGATGTGCGTGCCCCCCGGTGCGCCGATGACGAGAACCGGCCTGTCGTCCTTGAACACCATGGTGGGCGACATGGCGGTGAAACGTGACTTTCCGGCTGCGAGTGAATCGGGGCCGCCCGGACGTGGATCGAAAACACCCATGCAGCCGTTGTACATGAAGCCGAGGCCTTCGGTGACGACGCCAGACGGAGTGCCTAACGAATGTGTCATGGTGACGCAGTTGCCGTGCTCGTCGACGGTGCAGACGTGTGTGGTGTCTTTGCTCTCCTCGGTTCTGCGGTAGCGCGGTACGTGTGTCTTCTCTCGCCGCTCGATTCGCGCGGCCATCTCTCCCGCGTACGCCTTTGAGAGCAGGCGATCGAGGGGCACGTCCACGAAGCGCGGATCGCCCATGTGAGCGTCTTTATCCACCGTAGCAATCTTCATGGCCTCTGCGAGCGTTGCGATGTAGCGCGCACTGTCGTGACCCATCGATGCAAGATCGAAGCGCTCGAGGATATTGAGCATCTCCAGCACCATCGTGCCACCCCCGGGCAGGCGATTCGTCGCGATCCGATGGCCGCGATACTCGCCCCATAAAGGCTCGTTCGGCTCGGTTCGATACGCGTTGAGGTCTTCGATGGAAAGCAGCGCATCGTTCGTCTTCATGTCGGCGTCGATCTCGTTCGCGATCTCGCCACGGTAGAATGAGTCGGCGCCGTCATCGGCGATGCGGCGGTAAGTTCGACCCATATCGGGATTCCTGTGAGTCTCGCCAGCCTTGCGAACGTTGCCGTCGGGCTTGAGATAGATTTTCGCGGTAGCGGGAAAGCGGGTGAGCCGCTCGATGTGAGGCAGGCGGCCTGCGCTCTCGACGAGGTTCCAGTAATAGGCGACGTGCTGCCGAACGATGAAGCCATCCTCACAGTAGCGAATCGCCGGTTCCATCAGATCGCCAAGAGATTTCGTGCCGAATCGTGAAAGGGCCTCCGCATAGGCCATGAGCGATCCCGGCGTCGTGATGGATTGATAGCCGATGTCGTTGACGTAGCCTTCGAGGATGAACCCGAAGCCATCTTCGGTTTCCGCTTGGACGAGGTGTTCCCACATGTCCTCACGCGTGGCTCTCGGCGCGCGACCGTGAAAGTCGATGAACGTGTGCTCACCACGGTTCGGAAGATACAGATGCATGGAGCCGAAGCCTGCAATGCCGCACATCTGCGGATCGACGGCGGTCTGCACCAAAGCGCACGCGATTGCCGCGTCCACCGCGTTGCCGCCTGATTTGAGCGCGAGCACGCCGGCTTCGACGGCTTCCGGTTGGGGTGCGCAGACCATGCCGTGGGTCATCGTGGTGACTCCCGAATTCAGTTGTGTGGATGATAAGAGGGGTCAGACCCCATTTTCGAGGGAAGCTGTGAAAATTCTGCGGGACACGCGCGAAAATGGGTCTGACCCCTGACTCCGGGAAACAAGGGACTGTCCCTCATAGGGACTGTCCCCTATTCGCGTCGACCCCGTGCGTTTACAGCGCGTCGAAGCTTTCCCGAAACTCAGGTCCCGTGCCGCGCAGATGAAGCCTATCGTCCTTGAATTGCGTTATTCGCAAGGGTTGCCCCCGTACGGCCGCGATGACGAGCCCAATGAGGAAGGCCATGATACCGAGGCCAATGGTGACATCGTGGTCGATCGCCGGCGTCGCAAAGCCAATCCACGGTACCACCACGGAAAGCGATAGAAAGACGAGGGCGAGCGCTGCAAATACCTGACGCCGGCGCTGATGGATGCTGCAGAGGCTGAACTCCACGCGTGCACTGTTTCGTCCGACGAGCGCTACGATGAGTGCCAGTGGCCAGAAGAGAAGTAGAAGCACCACGACCGCAAGCGTGAGCCACCAGTGATAGTGGAACAGCCGCGGTGACAGGCGAATTCCCTGGGCATCGCGGTTGCACTTCACGCAGCGCTCGGGAAGAGGAACGTCGCGTTTCACGACGATGAGCTTCCCCTGGCGTCGAATCAGATTCGCGTGGTCGGGTGATAGCTCGAGATTCGCCTGCGGCGGGGCATACGGATCTGCTGACTGCGGTGACTCCATCGACTAATTCTAGCCTTTTGGAGGAAACCGCCGGGAAAACGGACCCCGCCGAAGCGGGGTCCTGATGGGGTCTTATCCGGAAATTGCCTTCCCTGGCAATTTCCTCTCACGCAGCTTCCGGACGGGAACCAGCTAGAGCTGATCGCCGATATCCGTCAGGATGCGCGAGTCCACCTGCACGGTGTACGGAAATCCTGCTTCGCCCTGTGCTTTTTGGAACACCTCCTGAACACCCGGAACCTGCCCTTGTGCGCGCACTGCGGCCAGAGCGGCGAGGTTCTCGTACCCGGTAATCATCATGATGATGCGCGCTTCGCCCACGGCCACCTGCCAGGCGCTGGGTGTCGGGCGACCGGCACCGGTAATGGCCTCACGGATCTGGCTGAGCAGCGCGATTGCCTTGAGCTGCCTACCGGGCAGGACGCGGAGCCTCATGGCTTGTAAGACCGTCGCGCCTTCTACCGGTGCGACCGCCCCGCCCAATTGCTCGTTGATGTCTTCGTAAAGCGTCAGCTCCCCTGGTTCTGACAACGGACCATCAGGATCGTTGTTTATCGCCTGCATCAGCGCCTGAAAGTCGGCGTCTTCGCCGATTGCGGTTGATCGGGAGGCGAAAGCGTCCCAGTCTTCGGCTATCGAACCCGAGACGATGGTGCCCGGGACCGCACCCATGGTGACCAGGAAATGTCTGACCTCGACGCCATGTCGACCAACGATTTCCTTCACCTTGCGGGCGTTTTCCCCCCACTTCTGGCGCTTGCCGGGGAGTATGCGTGCTTCCTGTGAACGTAGAAGTGCCATGACTTCATCCTTTGTTGATTGGTATAACGAGGGCAGGGCGGCCAGCGCGCTCGCCATCCGTGGGAGCCGTGCCCGCCGGAAGAGCTGCATTCCGTCTTCGTTGCATTCGCCCCATCGAGAGCCCTCCCCCCCGATGATGGGAACTGCTGAGCATAGACCCGTTACCCGATGCCATACAACCAGATGAGTCTGGTGCCGGATATCGGCGTTTTCGTAGGGGCAGAGCATGTTGCGGCTACAGGACTCCACCGGCTCTCCGATGCTGTTCCACGCCATGTCGATGACTCCCCTTGATCGAGTCGAAGCCCGGGCCGCCTTGCACCGAGTTCACTGAGGCGCGCGACGGGCCCGGGAGTCGCAGGCTTAGTCGCCCGTGACCGATTGACCGCCCATATCGCCCTCATCGGCGGCCGGCTGACGGCTCAAGTCCAGGCGAATAGTGCTCAGTGAGGTTTCGATCTCGAGGATCGTTTCGCTCGCGATCTTGAGCAGACGCGTCGCCTCACGGCGGCCAAATGCCTCTTCGAGCAGATCTGGAAGCTGCGGGGGTGGCGTATCGAGTTCCGCATAGCCCCAGCGGGGGATCACAACCCCGTAGTCGGTTCCAGCGCCGACCACCGGCGAATAGAGCTGCCAGTACAGCGGCGAATCGAGCTGCCTGGACGCTTCGCCGATCTTTCCGACATATTCCTCGAATTCCCGTTGCGTGCCGGGCTTCGTGGTCAGAATGATCGTCTGAATGAGCGTGGCGGGCGTGTCCCGCTCAGCAGGCGGGCGGCTCAGATCGGGCCGATGGGCCCACACGCCAGAGCGCACGGCCGTAACAGCGGGCGCGAGGTCGTCCATGAGCTTCGCCGCGTCCGCTGGACCAAAAGCCTGAACCACGGCATTTTGCGGAGGTGGTTCGAGCTCAGCAAAGCTATTGACCTGCCGGATGAAACTGTAGGTCGTGGTGTCGCCAATGACGGTCTGGGTCGTAGTCCAGTAGAAATCCGAGCCCACTTGGTCGTTGGCCTCGATGGCCTTGAGTGCGTACGCCTCGAGCGCAGCCTGGCGTCCAAATGCCACATTGATTTGCAAGGCGGAGACGAACGTTGGCTGCGCTTCCGCGGCCTGCAAGGCTCCGGCGAAGGCGGTGGCAATGGTCAAAGCGAGTACGAGCAGAGACGATCGAGTGATCGACATCATGATGATGCTCCTTGTTGGTTCCCGTATCGATGTGAAACCACGGCATTACACGTGGTGTCGTCTTGAAATGTCCTTTCCCCCCGGAAAGGTCCGGCCATCCTGCGCCGGGCTTTATGGCAAGTCAATCTTCTGAAACTTCGAGCATGAGGCCTCGTTATCAGGAAGTCGCCAGCACTATTCCTCCAGCATCCGCACCACACCCGGAAGGAAGAGCGCTGTTACCACCAGGGCTGCGAGCACCAGCGGCGGCGAGATCCAATCGCCGGGTATCCATTGGCCCATCAGGCCGGGGAGCGCGGCGGACATCGCAACCAAGGTGGCGGCAGCGGGCGCGAGGGAGATGGCCAGCCCAATACCCATAGCCGTCGCGAGAATCATTCGCCGCAGTAGCCGTTGTCGTTGGACGCGCGCCATGACACGGTCGGTGAAACCGCCGTCTTCGACCCGTGGCGGAAGTTCGAATAGAGCACGCAGTGCCTGGTCTTCGTGATCGGATGCCTCACGCATCGATGGGTTCCTCCAATCTGAAGCGTTCGCGTAGTCGAATTTTGCTTCGACGGATATGTGATTTGACGGTGCCAAGAGGAAAGCCTGTCGTGTCCGAAATCTCGCCATGGCTCATACCGTGCGCGTACCCGAGAATCATCACGACGCGCTCATCGGGCGTGAGCACCGCGAGGAATCGTTCGAGGTCGGCAGTGTCGCAATGCAGTTGCACGCCATCCTCGGACGGCACATTGGCGGCGACTCGGTCGAGCAGTCGCCTGTCGCGGTTGCTTCGTCGGGTCGTCTGTAGAAATTCCCGGAAAGCAAGCCGCATGAGCCAGGCGATGAAGCGTCCCTTTCCGGAGAACGTCTGCAGTCGTCGCCATGCGCGCAGAAAGGTGTCCTGGGCAATATCGTCTGCAAGCGCGGGATCGCCCGTCAGTTGACGCAGAAATCCGCGCACCCGCGACTGATGGCGCTCGACCAGCTCGGCGAAGGCCTCATGGCTGTGCGAGATCAGAAAGCGCGCAACGAGCTCCTCGTCACTCAATGGTATTGCTCACGATGGCAGGGCCCTATGTGGAATTATGCCCGAATCGCCAGAGACCCAAGTATGCAATACCCAACAGAAATGGGAACGCAGATATGGCGATCAGTGGTCGTAGGGCATCTTCCTCATTCAGCACGAGGGCGAAGATCACGAACGCTAAGCCGATCGCAATGGAGATGAGCGCACGACGAAAGTC
Source organism: Gammaproteobacteria bacterium (assembly GCA_027295305.1). GTDB lineage: Bacteria > Pseudomonadota > Gammaproteobacteria > Pseudomonadales > Azotimanducaceae > JAPULC01. The sequence goes on along the minus strand of JAPULC010000364.1, from coordinate 6,203 downwards.
GGCACTCTTCGGCTCGCGGGCCTCACCCAGGCTCTTCAGCAGCTCGGGCGTGAGCTCCTGGCCCTTGTCGATGGCGATGCGCACCGACTCCTGGACTTCCTTGCGGGTTCGATAGCGGAAGTAGAACGCCAGGCCCACCGCTATACCGACTACGATGAAAAGAGTGATGGGTATCAGTTCGCCCATATCAGATGTACTCCAACTTTGCTTACCATGACTATCTATAGATGCACCCAACACGCCATTTGGATGCATCGGAAGCGGTGGACACACCCATTTCATTGAATTAGCCTTCGCCGCTCTTCCTGCTTTGAGAATGGAGGTCCCCATCGTGAACGTAATCGTCACGCATCGGCGCACGGATGGTTCGGCCTGAGTCTCTCTCACCGGCGAAATTCTCGCCTCGGCGACTCGCCTCCCCGGAATAGCTCTCCCTCCGTCCCACGCCGCTAGTACCAACTGACGGACGCTGGTCCCAATCGCTTCGTGCGCATGTCACGAGGATTACCTGTGTCCATCCGTACAACGAATGTGGGTAATTCCATGCGATTTGATGATGACGACTCGGTGGATCTGGAGCGCGCTGGTTTTCTTCGAAAGGACTTGGCCGCGTTTGAAAGGCATGTCGCGCGTGAAGCATTCATGCAATACGTGGTGGATGTGGAAGGCATGATCAACGACGGCAAAGAGGCGACCGTATATCTGTGCAGCACGCGAGATTCGGTGGATGTGCGGTATCTCGCCGCGAAGATGTATCGCTCGCGGAAGTTTCGCGCGTTCAGCAACGAGCAGCAGTACGTGAATGCCGAGCGGATCTCTGACAGACGCTTGCGCAAGGCGGTCAGGCATCGAACTGCGAAAGGCAAGCGCCTCTCGCACTTCATGTGTATTAGGCAGGAGTGGGACGCGCTCGAGGTCCTGCACGAAGCTGGAGTATCGGTGCCAAAGCCGTACGCGAATGCCGACGACGGTATTCTGATGGAGTTCATCGGCGATGAGGGCGGCGCGGCGCCCATGTTGGTTAACGTCGATTTGTCGAGAGACGACGCCGACCATGCGTTCGCACTGCTCATGCGCGATGTGGAGATCATGCTCGACTGCGATCTCGTGCACGGCGATCTGTCCGCTTACAACGTGCTCTACCACCAAGGCCGGCCACGCCTGATCGATCTCCCTCAAGCCGTGGACGCGATGCAGGATCCCAATGCCATGGAGCTTTTGCGCCGCGATGTGGAGAACATCTGCAGGTACTTCGAGAGGCAGGGGCTGGTGCTCGATGCCATGGATATCACCGTGAACCTCTGGTCACGGTACTGGTGAAGGCTAAGCGCCGCAGAGCCCAGCTTGCCATAGCGAGACACACCCCGACGTTGGATAAGGACATTCGTTCACTAGCCGATGGAAGCTTTAGAAGCAAAGCGTATAAAAGGACTCGCCAATCGCGTTGGCTAGTATTATCCGCAGGCGTGTGCGACCCTCGTTTGAAATCGAAGAGGCGGATCATGACGATCGGATCATTTATCAGAGTTCTTGCGGCGGCCGCGGGCATTGGACTTTTGAGTGCCTCGATGGGCTGCGTGGCCGAAGAGAGAGGTGACCAGAGCATGTCGACTGAGGAAAACGGGGACGCAGCGATTGCTGCGATTGACGCGTTCATCGCGGAGAAGTCCATCGGCACCAGCAGGAACAACTGGAAGACCGAGCTTCCGCGGCCGCCGATGGTCGAGTTCGAAGATGGCAAGACCTACTACTGGGAGTTCGACACCAATCTCGGCCCGATGGTGTTTCGCCTGATGCCCGAGGTGGCGCCGATGCATGTATCGAGCACAATCTATCTCACGCGCCTCGGTTTCTACGACGATCTGGTCTTTCACCGCGTGATCTCCGGCTTCATGGCCCAGGGTGGCGATCCTCTCGGCTCCGGGCGTGGCGGCCCAGGCTACAAGTACGCTGGTGAGTTCGATTCCAAGGTGCGCCATACCCGTCCCGGGCTTCTCAGCATGGCGAACTCCGGGCCGGGGACCGATGGCAGCCAGTTCTTCATCACCTTCGTAAAGACGCCCCACTTGGACGGCAAGCACACGATCTTTGGTGAGTTGGTAGAAGGGCAGGCAACCCTGGACGCGTTCGAGGAGCGGGGCAGCGGGTCGGGCAGCACCAGCGAGCCGGTGCTGCTCGAGAAAGCGACGATCCGCGTGGAGTAGGAGCGGCTTCAGGGAACCGCGAAAAACTTTGTTCGGTAGGTAAGCCTTCTGGTGGGAGCGGCTTCAGCCGCGAATCTTGAGCTCGGCTTCCAGCGCGCCAGCTACTTCCCGCGCGCGCGCCGCCCCTTCTTCCGCAAAGTGGCTGCAAAGCCCCGTGTATTGCGCGGGATCCAGCAAAGCCTCGACCTCATCGTCGGTCAGTCGCTCGGTGATGCGCTTGTCTTCTTGCAGCAGCTCCCTGAATGAACGCTTCTCCGTCACCGAGGCTTGCGCCGCATCGTAGATCACATCGTGGGCACGCTGACGGCCGAGGGTTTTGCCGAGCTCCAGCATCAACGCTTCCGCCATGATGAGCCCGCCGGACAGGTCCAGGTTTTCACGCATGCGTTCGGGAAATACCTGAAGACCCCCCAACATGACGTTCATGCGCGCGAGAATGTCCCCCATGAGCTCGCAGCCTTCGTGGATGGCTTTGCTCATCATCAGAGAGTTCGTGCGATCGGCTTCGTGCTCCGCTTGCACGGCCTCGAGCGCCAGCGGCACGAGCGCCCGTAGTTGCGCCGCACCGGCGATGATGTCCTGCGCAAGCTTGGGATTGCGTTTCTGCGGCATGGTGCTGCTGCCGACCGTGCCGGGGGGCACGGGCTCTTCGACTTCGCCGAACTCCTGCTTCATGAGGGTGAAGATCTCGCGCCCGATCTTCCCTGCCGTGGCGCCGAGTAGCCCGAGCAGGCCGACGTATTCCGCCTGATGATCGTAGAGGGTGCGCGCGGGCATCGACATCGGCTTCATCCGCAGTCGTTCTGCCATCTTTGCCTGGGTTTCGAGGCCGGGTGAGCCAAGCGAAGCAAGGGTTCCCGCAGCGCCCCCCAACATGGTGACGAAGACGCGATGCTCGCATCCGCGCAGGCGCTCGACGTGACGGCAGAGCTCGTCGATCCAAACCGCGACCTTCAGACCGAACGTGGCCGGCACCGCGTGCTGTCCGTGCGTACGCCCGGGCAGCAACATGTCTTTCGTTTTCTGCGCGAGCGGTCCGAGAGTATTCAGGATCTGCGCGAGTTGGCGCAGGAATATGTAGTGCGCCTCACGCATGAGCAGGAGCTGACCGGTCTGGGTGATGTTCTGTGTCGTCGCTCCCCAGTGAACGTAACCGCCGGCATCGCCTTCGCAGACGCGATCGAGCGCCCAGATGAGCGGCACCAGCGCATGGCCCGTGCGAGCGAGATCCTCGCGCACCGCATTCTGATCGATGAATTCGAGCTTGGCCTTGCGGGTGATTTCCTTGGCGGCTGCATCGGGGATGATGCCGAGTTCCGCCTGAGACTGCGCCAGTGCGGCTTCCACGTCGAGCCACGCCTGCCATCGCGATTCCTGCGTGAACAGCGCCCGGATGCCTGGATCTTCGACTCGTGCTGAAGTCTCTTCTGACATGTTCTCCCCCGTCATTGGATCGCGAGAGAGGCAATATAAACGTTGATGGTGCCAGGCACGATGGTGCCAGGCGCCGGCGTGCCTGGCACCAGATCCTCGTTCGAGCCCTCCCACCCCTGATTCTTCCAACGTCTATATTTCATTTGCGCTCAAGCAATTGGATGTGGGTGGCATGTCCTCGGTCGAGCAGGGATTCCAGGGCTTCGTGGGCCAGTATCGCCACCTGTCGGTGGCGCTTCTGGTGGTGAGCAATGTCATTCCCCTCATCGGCGTCTTCGCGTGGGGCTGGGACGTTGCGGCGATCCTGATCCTCTACTGGTCGGAGAACCTGATCCTCGGTTTTCTCACCATCGTGAAGATGATCGTGAACGCGCCGTTCGGCGGCATTTTTGCCAGCGCCTTCTTTCTCGTGCACTACGGCGGCTTCTGCGGCATGCACGGATTCTTCGTGCTGGCCATGACGATGGGGGACATAGGCGATCCGGTCGGCGCAGATCCGTGGCCGCTCTGGCTCGTATTCGTGCAGATCCTCGTGAACGTGGTCCAGCAGGTGCTCGCAATGGCGCCGGCGGAGTGGATCATCGCGTTCGCGGCGCTCTTCGTCAGCCACACCCTGTCGCTCATCACGAACTACTTCGGCCGGGGCGAGTACAAGGATCAGACCACCAATTCGCTGATGATGGCTCCCTACAAACGCATGATCGTTCTGCACGTCGCCATCATTTTCGGCGGTTGGGGGGTGTTGCTGCTCGGGTCCCCCGTTTGGCTTCTCATCGTGCTGATTGGGTTGAAGATCTCGATCGATGTGCACACCCATCTGAAGGAGCACGTGATCCTGAAGGACACGCCGGTCGGCGAATCAGCATGACCGGTGCCAGGCACCACTGTGCCAGGCACCGTCTCATTGTCCGATGTTGATCCCCCCCGGCGCGTTTGACGCCGCTGGAAGTCGGGACCTACTATCCATGCGCACCAATCCGGACAAGAACCCCAGATGAGCGACGTCTTCGTCTCTTATGCCTCGGAAGACCGTGAGCGCGTCAAACCCCTCGTGGAGGCGCTCGAGGAAGTGGGCTGGTCCGTGTGGTGGGACCGCCAGATCGGGGCAGGCACCGCGTTCGATCGCGAAATCGAGAAGGCCATCGAAGAGACGAAGTGCATCGTCGTGGTGTGGTCTGAGCACTCGGTGGAGTCTGAGTGGGTGCGCACCGAGGCGAACGAAGGGTTGGAGACCAAGAATCTCGTGCCGGTGAGCATAGACGACGTGCGCCCGCCGCTTGCGTTTCGACGTATTCAGACGATTCCCATCGAGCCGTTGAGCGAAGGATTCGAGCAGGTAAAAGCAGCGATCGAGCAGCTTGCACCAGTGCCGCGGACCGTCACGTCGGACGAAACACCGTACGTCGGTCGTGAGGCGGAGCTGGCGCGAATGCGCGCCCTCGTCGAACGGGTTCGGGGCGGCGCCGGGGCCGCGGTGCTCATTGCGGGAGAGGCGGGGGTCGGTAAGACGCGCCTTGCGCGAGAGATTGGGATTGAGGTCCAACGGCTCGGTTTCAGCGTGCTGCGCGGTCATTGTCTCGACATGGATGGCGCACCGCCTTATCAGCCGCTCATCGAGCAGATCGAGCAGGCGGCGCGAAATGCCCCCCCGGCAGAGCTGCGCCAGACGCTGGGTGAGAACGCCCCGGAGATGGCAAAGCTCATGCCGGAATTGCGGCAGATGTTTCCGGACATCCCCGAGTCGATCGCACTACCGCCGGAGCAGGAACGCCGTTATCTACTGCACGGAGTGGGTGAATTCATAGATCGCGCATCGCGGCCCAACCCATTGATGCTCACGTTCGAGGATCTGCATTGGGCGGATGAGTCTACGTGCGTTCTGCTTCGACACCTTGCAGGTCGTCTCGAAGAGACGCCCGTGCTGATCGTCGGGACGTATCGCGACAGCGAGCTCGATCCGACGCGACCGTTTGCCAAGGCCCTTCCTGATCTCGTGCGCGAGCGGCTCGTGGACGATCTGGTATTGAAGCGACTCGACCGCGAGGCGGTCACAGAGCTGCTTGCGGCACAAGCGCAACAGACACCGCCCGACGAACTCGTCGACCTCGTCTACTCCGAAACCGAGGGCAACCCGTTCTTCGTCGAAGAGGTATATCGCCATCTCAACGAGTCGGGGAAGCTCTTCGATGACAGCGGCGCGTTTCGCTCGGGCATTGAAATTGCCGACACCGAAGTGCCGCGCGGCGTGCGTCTCGTCCTGGGTCAAAGGGTCGAACGCGTGAGCGAGGAGTGCCGACGCGTCTTGACCACCGGAGCAATCCTCGGCCGCGTGTTCCAATTCGACCTGTTGGCCGTTGCCGGCGGCGTCGATGAAGATGCGGCGCTCGATGCCATGGAGGAAGCCGAGGCCGCAAGCCTGGTGAGCGATCTTTCGCGGGAACGCGAGGCGCGTTATGGGTTTGTCCACGAGCAGATTCGCCAGACGCTCTTGAGCGCGCTTTCGTTTCCGCGCCGCCAGCGATTGCATCTGCGAGTGGCCAATGCGCTCGAGGAGTTCTATGGCAC
>JAPULC010000363.1 GCA_027295305.1 Gammaproteobacteria bacterium | reverse complement strand
GGCGTAAGCAGGACCGCTTTTTGCGGAGCCCTCTTACCGAACCGAAGAACGCGCAGCAAAAAGCAAGGGCCTGGGAGCGCGGTGGGAGACCACCAAGATGAAGGCGAACTTGCTTCGCCGCAGCGTTGGAGGAAATTCGCCTACGCGGCCCGGCCCGGATGGCGAATTTCGGGACAGGAACTAACTAGTTTTCGTCCGGAAACTAGTTCCGGGGCATGGATGCCGGGGCAGCCGTGCGGCTGCCCTAAGCGAAACCCGCTTTTCGCGTAGCCTCTTACAGAAGAACGCGCAGCGAAAAGTAAGGGTTTTGGGAGCGTAGGCGAATTTACTTCGCCGAAGCGTGCGAGGAAATTCGCCCGCACGGCGAATTCCCGTACGCAACTAGACTAAACGTGTCGACGCCAGCCTGTTGACGAGTTCCCAATCCGCGGCGGAGTCGACGTCCACGGCTGCTTCCGGAAACGGGAGTATCACCGCATCCACCGTGCACGCTACGCGCTTCGACAGTCGCGCCAGCCCTTGCTCCAGGGTGAGTCGACGGGTGAGGTACGCGACGATGCTGCCAAGCCCCAACGCCCCGAATAGACGCCACGGCCGTTTTCGATGGGCTTCCACGTCTTGCCAGAAGCAGGCTACGGTGATCGCCGCGGGGCTCATGAACGCGAACAGGTTGCAGCCGCAATAGTGATCGTCGGCGAAGCGCAATGCGGTCCGCTTTGTGTCGGGAAATGCGGTCATCACGTCCGTATGTCGGGCGAGCCCTACCAGCATGTCTGCCCCACTCTCGCTGGCCTCGCGGCAGAAGTGATCGACGATGTCCGGCGTCAGCAGCGCATGATCCGCAGTGGTCACGAGTATCGGCCAGCGATCGAGGTGTTCCATCCCCACCACGGCGCTGGCAGCCGGACCCGCCGCGGGCGCTAGCCAGTGGAGACCGGCATCGTCGATCGCCTGCGAGATCCTGGGATGGGTATTCAGCACGATCTCGGCAGGGCCACATACGCATCCGTTCGTGATCGATGGGCTGGCTGCGAGTGTGGAGAGCACCCGCTCGATCATGGGGGTGCCGTGAACGGACGCCATCACCTTCGCATCGACGTCTGCGGCGGCCAGCAATTCCTCCGGCCCGCCACGCTCGCCCGCCAGCAGGATGGCCGAGAAAGCCTTCATGCCAGGTGCTTCTCGTACATCCGATAGCGCTTCGAGACACGCCCGCCAATGCTTTCGATGATGTTTCGCATGCCTGCGTTGTCCTCGAGGATCCAGGACATCTCGACGAGCTTCACACCTTTGCGCAGTGCCGGTTCCCGCATCGCGTGGATCACCATGAAGGCGAGCCCGGGACCGAGTCGCGTGTTTTGATATTGCTTGCGAACGCCCATGAGAGGGATGCGTGCAGTGGAGGGAAAGCGCACGAACAGGCGCCAGAGCAGCTTGACCCATCCGAAGGGCGCGAGCCGCCCATCGAGATCGCGTATGGCTTCGTTGAGGTTCGGCAACATGACCATGAACGCGGCCGGCTCTCCGTCGACCTCTGCAATCTGAATGAAGTCACCCGGCAGGAGCAGGGTGAGCTCCTTGCCCACTGCCTGGAATTCCTCGTAGGTGAAGGGAACGAAGCCCCAGTTGTCCGACCACGCGTCGTTGAATATCACGCGCAGGGTCTCCAGCTCGTCGCTGATTCGCTTGCGGTTTAGCGTGCGCACCACGATGCCTTGTGCATGCATTCGCTCCATCAGTCGCGACATCAGCCGTGATATCGGGAAGGCAGGGATGATCTCGTATGCCAGCAGATCTTTCGCCTGGCGGTATCCTTGGCTTTCCACCCGCGGGCCGTAGTAGCGCCGGGCGTGGCCCATCAAGAAATACGGAGGTGTCTCGAAGCCCTCCACGAGCAATCCGATCTCCTGATTGATGCCGAGACTGAACGGACCGACTGCACGGCGCATACCGCGCGCGATGAGCCATTGCTCCGCGGCGCTGAACAGGGTCGCGAAGACGCCGTCGTCGTCGATGGCCTCCAACATGCCGAAATATCCGCTCTCGTCCCCGTGATGCTCCTGGTGCAGGGCGTCTACCTGGGCCGAGATGCGCCCGACCGGCGTAGCGCCTCTGTATGCCACCCAGGCCTGCCACTCGGCGTGCTGGAAGAACGGATGCTTGCGGGCGAGGGCCTGGCGTCGCTCGAACAACAGGGGCGGGACCCAGGCCGGGTCTGAGTGGTATACCGACCAGGGAACGCGGAGGAAATCCCGTAGGGTGCGTGGGGTTTCCACGCGCTTTAGATCTACACCTTTTGTCACGGAGAGGCTACGATTGCATCCTATCGGCGTGGCATATGCTACCAATCGGTCGCGAGCAGTATCGAGTAATCGCTCGCAAGGGTGCATATGTTTGCTAAAAGCATGAAATAATGCATGAAATTTCGCCCCGACTCATACTAAAGTAGTGGGGCAATGCGAAGACCTTAGCTAAGAAGAAGCGTCTGACGCTGATTGAGCAGGAGTGTATTCAACCGACAGACAAGCGGCGGTATCGCCGTACATCTACATCCCGAGGGACGACAGGTGAAGCAACGTCCGGGCGATTTTGATTCGCTGGCCCAGGCGCTGGATTATGCTGCCCTAGGCGACAACGGGATGAGTTTCTACGACGGGCGGGGTCGGCTCGACAGAGTCCTACCTTACCGTGAGCTTCGTGCGGATTCCCAGGCCACAGCAGGGCGGTTGCTGCGGCTGGGACTGAAACGCGGAGCCCGGGTATCGCTTCTCGCAGAGACCATTCCCGAGTTCATAGGCGCGTTTTTCGCGTGCCAATACGCAGGGCTCATTCCCGTGCCCCTGCCTGCCACAGTCAATCTGGGTGGGCGGGACGCGTTTACCGAGCTGCTTACACGGCTGCTCGAGAAAAGTAACTCCGAGGTGTGCCTTGCCTCGGAGCAGTTCGTCGAGTTCGTCGACATCGCTGCGGCTGGTCTCGGCATGCGCTTTGCCGGCACGCACGCGGCATTCGCGGAACTCGAGGAAGATCCCGTGGACGTCGAGTCTTCGGGTCCATCGGAAATTGCCTACGTGCAGTACACCTCCGGCAGCACGCGTTTCCCGCGTGGCGCCATGGTTTCGCAGCGGGCGGTGATGAGTAATCTCACCGGTATCCTGAAATACGGGATCAAGCTGCAACCCGACGAGTGCTACATGTCCTGGCTTCCGATGTATCACGACATGGGCCTCATCGGGAAGATGCTGACGCCGGTGGCCAGTCAGGCCCCGGTGCACTACCTGGATGCCCGCGCATTTGCCATGCGACCGCGCCTCTGGCCGGAGCTCATGAGCCGAACCGGCGCGACGATTTCCTACGGGCCGCCCTTTGGCTACGAGCTTTGCACCCGACGCCTGCGTCCAGGGGAAGGGGCGCGGTTCGATCTATCACGGTGGCGCATTGCCGGCGTGGGGGCGGAGATGATCCGGCCCGACGTGCTGCGGCGGTTCGCCGACGCATTTGCCGCCGGTGGATTCCAATCGAATGCATTCATGCCCTCATACGGGATGGCCGAGGCGACGCTGGCCCTCAGTTTTGCCCCGCTACGAGAGGGCTATTCGGTCGACACGATCGATCGCGATCATTTCTCCGAGTCGGGGGAAGCGATCCGTCTCGAGGACGCAGGTCCGAATCACGGTCCGCCGCGGTTGTTCGTCGATTGCGGCTTGCCTCTGCCTGGCTGCCACCTCGAGATTAGAGACGAGAGTGGCGAAGTGCTGCCCGATCGGCGGGTGGGCACCATCTTCGTGCGCGGCCCGAGCCTGATGGAAGGCTATCTCGATGACCCCGAAGCGAGTGCGGAAGTCCTCTGTGAAGACGGTTGGCTCGATACCGGGGATCTCGGATATCAGCGCGATGGTCGACTCGTGATCACCGGACGTCGCAAAGACCTGATCATCGTCAACGGACGCAACATCTGGCCGCAGGACTTGGAATATCTGGCCGAGCGGCAGCCAGGGGTCCGCAGCGGCGATGCACTGGCGTTTTCCGTTCCGGACGATGGCGTGGGCGAGCGTGTGATTCTCCTTGTTCAGTGCCGTGAGCGGGATGCCAACAAGCGGCTGACACTACGCAAAACGATTCGTTCTCAGATCAGCGTCGAGCTGGGTGTGGACTGCATGGTGGAGCTGGTGGGTGCGCACGCACTACCGAGAACGTCTTCGGGCAAGCTGTCCCGTTCACGGGCTCGCGCCGATTATCTGGCGTCCAAGGAAAGCGCGGATATCGCCGCCTCGTCCTGAATCACAACGGGCCTTTCCGAGAGTTTTGAACCATGTCTGACGCCGTGGCGGTGACGGGTGCCACGGGCTTCATCGGCGGCCGCCTGATCGAACGACTCTCCCGTGCGGGAATTCCAGTGCGTGCTTTGCACAGAGGAACGCGGGATCTGCCGATTCTTCCGCATGTGCATTGGGTCAAAGGATCCTTGGAGCAGCCGGATTCCCTGGACAACCTCCTGGCGGGTGTCGATGCCGTGGTCCATTGCGCGGGCTCGGTGAGGGGAACGCGTGAGCGCCAGTTCGCGCGGGTGAACGTCGAAGGGGTGCACGACCTCGTATTGGCCTGCGGGCACTGCGCCGCGGCACCGAGGCTTTTGCATATCTCCACCCTCGCCGCCACGGCACCCCACGTGTCTGCGTATGCCGCTACGAAACGGGCAGGTGAAGCGGTGGTGGAGGCGAGCGAAGGGCTTCGCTGGACCATCTTTCGTCCTCCAGCGGTGTATGGTCCGGGAGACCGGGAGCTCGTCGGGCTGTTTCGAGCGATGGCGCGCGGACTCGGCCCCTATCCCGGATCTTTGGATTCACGCGTGTCGATGATTCACGTGGACGATCTCGTTGGGGCCATCGTCGCCTGGCTGCAGCATGGTGATGCCGAAGGCCGGCTCTTCGAGCTGGATGACGGGCGTCGTGGGGGATATACCTGGCTCGAGATCCTGGAGACCATGGAGCGGGTCACTGGGCGACATCTGCTGCGAATACGCATACCCAAAAGCTTGATGATGGCGGTTGGCTACGTGAACTTGAGCGTCGCAACTCTGGTGGGGGGCGCACCCATGTTGACGCCAGGAAAGGTGCGCGAGCTCTTTCGGAGCGCGTGGGTGGCCGATGCGCGGGAGATCGAGGAGGCGCTTGTGTGGCATCCACAGGTGTCCCTCGAGGACGGGCTCAGAGAGCTTCTCGAGACCTTCGCGTGAGCAGGCTCGAGGTACTGCTTCAGTTCGCGGACACCCGCGCGGGCTCGAAACGCGACGACGAATATCTCCGCTCGCTCTCGGCGCGTGAGCGGGCGCGAAGCGAACGCTTCGCGCGGCCCGATCTGGCAGCAGGCTATGTCCGTGCCCACGGCATGCTGCGCGAGATGCTGGCTCGGCGGCTCGATACTCGACCCGAAGAGATTCGGTTCGAGCGCACACCCAGGGGCCGGCCAGAGCTTGCCGGCGAGCATCTGTGCCGCTTCAGTCTCTCTCATTGCCCGGACCGCGCCCTGATCGCCATCACGGACGAGGTGGCGGTGGGGGTGGATGTGGAGTATCACCGGGAGATGAGCGAGCGGTTGATCTCGAGGGTGCTGCCGAAGTGGTGCCCTGCGCCAAACGGATACGCGGAGCAGCAGCGCCTGGGGTTGGAGATGTGGACCTGCACCGAAGCGGCGCTCAAGTCGTGTGGTCGTGG
>JAPULC010000362.1 GCA_027295305.1 Gammaproteobacteria bacterium | reverse complement strand
GCTCTCGGTGACCTCGACACTGCCGGTCTCGGCCACTTTGCCCACGTCGTTACGCGCCAGGTCGATGAGCATCAGGTGCTCCGCGATTTCCTTCGGATCCGATCTGAGCTCCGCTTCCATCTCAAGATCTTCTTCCTCGGTGTGGCCCCGCCGACGGGTCCCGGCAAGCGGCCTGGAGGTGATGGTGCGCCCCTCCAGCCGGGCGAGAATTTCGGGTGAGGAGCTCACAATGTGAAAGTCCTCGAGATCCATGAAGTACATATAGGGGGAAGGATTCAAACTCCTGAGCGCTCGATACAGGTTGATGGCAGGCGCGTCGAACGGAATCGACATGCGTTGTGCTAGCACCACCTGCATCACGTCTCCCGCCACGATGTATTCCTTGATGTGATCCACGGCGGCCTTGAAGCGCTCCTCGCCGAATTCGGACTCGAAGTCGTCCTCGACGATCTCCTGGTTTGCGCCCGTCTCAGCTATCTGCGGCATGTTTGCATGCAGCCTGCCGGCAAGCTGGTGAAGATGCTCCACGGCTCCGGGGTATGCATCCGGCTCGTTGGGGTCCACGTGGGTCACGAGGGTCATGGAGCCGCGCACGTTGTCGAACACCACCACGTCGTTGGAAACCATGAGCAGGATGTCAGGCGTGTCGAGGGTGTCGGGGGGCGTACTGCTGCTCAGGCGCGCCTCAATGTAGCGAATGGTGTCGTAGCCGAAATATCCCACCAGTCCGCCGCAGAATCGCGGCAAGCCTTCCAGCGCCGGTACACGATATCGCTGCATGAACGATTCGATGAATGTGAGAGGATCTGTGGTCTCGCTCTCCTCAACCACCTTTCCGTGCTCTTCCACGGTCACCCGGTGGCCTCGCACGCGTATGAGCTTTCGGGCAGGGAGGCCGATGATGGAGTAGCGCCCCCACTTCTCCCCCCCGCCCTGAGCGGATTCGAGGAGATAGGAATACGGGCCAGCCGCGAGCTTCAGATAGGTGGACAGTGGCGTGTCGAGGTCCGCCAGCACCTCGAGCGTGATGGGAATGCAGTTGTAGCCCTGGCGCGCAAGATCGGCGAATTGTTTGCGGTTCATGTCGATTCACGGCAGCAGTGGGAGGAATTGGAGTCCGAGGGCGCGGCTCGAGCCAGCGCTGTGGCTCAGACAGCGCTGCGGCTCATATATAGCGCCGCGGCTCATATATAGAGCGGCGCAAAGCGCGTCAGCTACGCCATCGACTCTGAAGGATCACCGCTGCCAGAAACGTGAATCGCACTTACGACATCCCATGGGGAGGGAGGCCGGTAAGCCTAAAGCAGCTCCAGAAGCGAATCAATCACGCGATCGGCCCCGACGTCGGCGATCTCCTGGCCATGGTTGTAGCCGTAATTCACGCAGACGATGGGGCAACCTGCCGCTCGGGCCGCGGTCACATCATTGCTCGAGTCCCCCACCATCAGGGTTCGCGCGGGCTCCACCGCAATTGCCGCGCAGGCCGCGAGCAGCAGATCCGGTGCAGGCTTTGCGTGGCTCACCTCGTCGCCGCAGATCACGACGTCGAAATACGAGGAGAGCCCCGCGGCATCCAAGAGCGGGCGACTCACCCGGCCCAGCTTGTTGGTCACCATGCCGAGGGCATGCCCCCGTGATTTCAAAGCGTCGAGCGCCGCGACCACGCCGTCGTAGAGGGTGGACTCCACCCACGGATGTTGAGCGTAGTGAATGGCAAACCTCGCGAGGGTCGGCTCGAGATTCATTGCATCCACGTCGAACCGTTGGAGCGCCTGCTCGATCAGAAACCCGGCGCCCTTGCCCACCCAGGTGCGCACTTCCGAAGCGCTCACGGGCTCGCTCGCCAACGATCCGAGCGCGGTATTGAGCGAAGCGGCGATGTCGGGCGCGGTGTCGACCAGCGTCCCGTCCAGGTCGAACAGGTAGGCGGAGAAGCTCACGGGGTCACGTGTTGCGGGCCACTAACCCTCCAACGCGGAGAGCTCGCGGCGCATGGCCTCGATGACGGCGCCGTAGTCCTTCGCGCCGAACACGGCGGAGCCTGCAACGAACGTATCTGCCCCGGCTTCCGCGACCCGTGCGATGTTGTCCGCCTTGATGCCGCCGTCCACTTCGAGTCGGATGTGCCGGCCGCTCGCATCGATCATGGCGCGTGTGTCGCGTACCTTGGTGATGCTCTCCTCGATGAACTGCTGGCCGCCGAAGCCTGGGTTCACCGACATCACGAGCACGAGATCCACCAGTTCCATGACGTAGCGCAGCGTTTCAGGGGGAGTTTCCGGATTCAAGGCGACGCCGGCCTTTGCGCCACCCTCGCGGATCAGTGCCAGCGAGCGATGCAGGTGCTGCGTCGACTCTGGATGAATCGTAAGGAATTCGGGTTTGAGACCGAGAAACTCCTCGAGCAGCGAGTCCACCGGTGTCGCCATGAGATGGACGTCGATGGGCACATCGATGCCGGCTTGACGCAGCGACTTCATCACCAGCGGTCCGATGGTGAGGTTTGGCACGTAGTGATTGTCCATGACGTCGAAGTGAATGAGATCCGCGCCCGCGGCGACCACCGCGCCGATCTCCTCTCCCAGTCGCGAGAAATCCGCCGAGAGAATGGACGGTGCAATCAGGTACTTGGACATAGCACTAGTCTACCCGATCGAGGTGCGCGCGCAGTGCTTCGAGGTCCTTTCGGGTGCCCACGTTGAACCAGGCGCCGTTCCAGAGCTCACCCCGGGCACGCCGGCATTGGAACGCCGCGAGAAACAGATCTGCGAACCGAAGGGGCTCCAGGCGTCGACCCGCGAACAGTCGCGGATGCACGATGGACAGATTGCCGTAGGTATAGCTCGCGGAAGTGCCCGGAACCAACGGCACCGAAGTTCCGTCTGCAGGCAACGGCGTGTTCAACAGGAAATCGCCGCCGGGGTGAAACGACGGATTGGGCACCAGCACGAGGTGACAGTCGCAATCGGAGCCGAGCTCACGCGGCAGGTTCGCCAGCGGATAGGACATCCAGACATCTGCGCTCAGCACCAGGAACGGCGTGTCGCCGAGTTCTGGCAGTGCCTTCACGATGCCGCCGCCGGGTTCCAGCAGCTCCTCTTCGCGCGAAGAGAGGATCCGGGTGCCGAAGCGTGAACCGTCGCCAATTTGCTGCTCGATCTGCTCGCCGAGGTGATGCAGGTTGATGACGATGACCTCGATTCCGGCAGCCGCCAGCTTCTCGATCTGGTGCGCGATGAGTGGCTTGCCACCCACTTCGAGCAGAGGTTTCGGTGTTCGCTCGGTGAGGGGCTTGAGTCGCGTGCCGTGCCCCGCCGCAAGAAGCATTGCTCTCATGAGTGCGCGCTCTCGATGCGACGCTCTGCGATCGGGAGCACTCTAGCCGCGAGGAGCTCGCCGAATTTCTCGAGCTCTGGGCGCGCGACGCTCACCCCGATCAACGCTCTCAGCACTGGGGGAATGTACTCGAGAAGCGTGTCGCGCTCGTCACGCAGATGGAGACGCGCGAAGATGCCTACCGCCTTCAGGTGACGTTGAACCCCCGTCATGTCGAAGTCGCGCATGAACGTGTCGAACTCCGCCGGGGCAGGCACCTGTGCGGCGAGTGCGCGCCGATGATATTGCCGCGCCCACCCCTCGATGCGTGTTTGCGGCCATGTGACATAGCAATCTCGCAGAAGCGACACAGGATCGTAGGCATAGGCGCCATGCAGCGAATCCTGAAAGTCCACGATGCCAAGTTCCCCCGCGTCGCTCATCACCAGATTTCTGGAGTGGAAGTCGCGGTGAATGCAGACCTTCGGTTGGGCATCCACCGCGTCGACGAGTAAGGCGGTGGTCTCTGCGAGCAGCGTACGCTCGTGCTGGGTGAACGCGACGTCCAGAAATTCAACGAGCAGCCACTCCGAGAATATTGACAGCTCCATCTCCAGGCGTTCGCGCTCGTACGGCGGAACCATTCCCGGTTGCGGTGACAGGCACTGGATCCGTATCACTTCGTTCAACGCGCGAGCGTAGAGAGTGTCTGCGTTGTCTTCGTCGATGATGTCATGCATGAGCGTCTGGCCGAGATCTGTCACCAACAGAAAGCCTTCCCGTAAGTTCAGGGCGAGAACATCGGGAACCCGCAGACCGGCTTCGATGTAGAACCGTGACAGTCGTGCGTATTGTTCGTTGTTCTCGGTCAGCGGAGGCGAGTCGATGGCGATGAATGACCCGCGCCTTGCCTCGACGCGATAGAAGTGTCGAGAGCTTGCGTCGGCGGCAATGGGCTGGAGCGCTATGGGTGCAGCAAAAACCTCACCACGCTCACGCAGCGCCTCGCTCACCCACTGGCGGAAGCTTTCGGAGCGTTGGGTCAGCATCGGGGGTCATTATAGCGTGGGCACGGTGGAGCCTATATCATTCGCGCCTTCTTGTGTCTGGTTAGCGTCATGGATTGGTGCCGGCGCTTCGGTTGGCTCGTGGTCGTTCCCGCCATGTGTGCGGTGGCCGCCGAGGATATGCCGGACTGGGTACCGCGCGAGGAGCTTCCCGCAGCATTACAGAGCCGCGTGCCGGCGTTGTGTCAAGGCGTATTTCTAGAGCCCGTGTTCGCATTTGAATCCGACACCGACGATGCAGTGCGAGCGTCCGCGAACTCTGCGACTTTTCGCATCGGGGAAGGCGGACAACTCTTTGGCGACGTGCTCATCCACAGTGGCCCGCGCAGACTGACCACGGATCGCGCTTTTATCGATCAGGCAAGCGGCGACGTCACCCTCGAAGGCAATGTCACCTTTCGCCAACCAGGATTGTTGCTTCAAGGCGCGCGTGGTCAGTACAACCTGAACGAATACACCGCCCAGGTGGAGGATGCGCGCTATGTGATGCATGAGAGCGGCGCGCACGGACGTGCAGAGGTCGTGGCCTACGACGGCGAGCACACGCTGTTGGTTCGACGGGGAAGATTCACGCGTTGCGAGCCGGGCGCGGAGGCGTGGGCGCTGGAGAGCCGACGCATTCGCATCGATCAGGAAACCAAACAAGGCACCGCCACCGGCGCGGTGTTGCGCCTTGGCGGTGTGCCCGTATTTTTTATTCCTTACATTCGTTTTCCCGTAACGGATGAGCGCCAGTCAGGATTTCTCGTGCCGGAGGCGGGTTTTTCGCAGGAGAATGGCTTCGACATTGCGCTTCCTTATTACTTCAACCTGGCACCGAACTACGACATGACGGTAACCCCCCGCATGATGAGTGAGCGCGGGATCCTGAGCGAAATCGAGATTCGCCACCTCGCGCGCTTCGGACACACGACGGTCGGCGGTGCGTACATGCCGCGCGACGACCAGTTCGACGGACGCTTCTCGAAAGACGACTTCAAGATCGAAAATCCGAACGGCGATTTCGATCCCGCCAAGCGTTGGTTGCTGGTGCTCGAGCACGCCAGTCGCTTGAATCGCATCCGCACGCTTGTGGACTACAGCGCGGCGAGTGACGACGAGTACTTTCGCGACCTCGGCAGCAATCTTGAAGTTTCCAGCCGCACGGAGTTGCGTCGCTTCGGTGAGATCGCATACTTCGGAGATGCCTTGCACCTGCGATTGTATGGGGAGGGTTATCAGGCGCTCGAGGACGACGTCGACGACTCGTATCGGCGTATCCCCGCGTTGGACATTGGCTACGCGCGCGCCCTGTGGGATTTACCGATGGAGGTGGGATTTGAGGCCCAGATGACGCGCTTCGATCGAAGCCAGCACGGCCTCACGGGCCGCGACCGCATCATCGGTAATCGCATTCATCTGGCGCCCAAGATTGCGCTCAACCTGTTACGCAGCTTCGGGCACCTGCGCATCTCGTTCGACGAGCTGCTGACCTATTACGATCTGGAGGATCTACCCCCCGGGTTCGATAGCTCCCCGTCGCGTACGCTGGCGCGCGCCAGCCTCGACGGGAAACTCGTATTCGAGCGTGCCGGCAAGCGTGGCTGGCAGACCATCGAGCCCCGCATCTATTATCAGTACACCGAATTCGAGGACCAGGACGAGCTGCCGGAGTTTGACACTGCTGCGTTTACCTTCGGCTACGGTCAGCTGTATCGCGACAATCCGTTTACGGGTCTCGATCGGATTCAGGATGCGAACCGGGTATCGGTGGGATTTACGAGCCGTCTGATCGGGCAGTCGGGGGTCGAGCGGCTGACGATCAATGCGGGGCAGATCCATTACTTTCGCGATCGCCGCGTGGCCCTCGCGGGAACACCCACGGGGGAGCTGGATGACGACTACTCACCGGTGGCCGCTGATCTCACGTGGCGCCCGGCGAGGAACTTTCTGGTGTCGAGCAGCCTGGTATGGGATGTGGACGATCGCGACATCGACGAGACGGGGGTCGCCTTTCGCTACACCCCCGGAGCCGAGCGGATTGTGAACATCGGGTACCGCCATCGCGCGCAGTCGCTCGATCAGACCGACGTGACGTTCTATTGGCCCCTGTCACGGCGTTTTCGCGTGTTCGGCCGCTGGAATTACGATGTCGAACGGAGTCAAACTGTCGAGGGATTCGGCGGCATAGAATTTGATGCGTGCTGTTGGCGGCTGCGGGTGCTGGGGCGGCGGCTGCTCAGGAGTTCGACCATTCCGGACCGGGTGCGTAGCGACAAAGGGGTTTTCATTCAGGTGATATTGAAGGGGCTTGCGGGACTGGGTGGCCAGGCAGAGAGTGTGATGACGGGTGGCATTGCGGGGTATGAGGATATGAAAGATGGCATATGAGCTCGTTCGCAGAGGATTGATGGTGCTGGTGTTGATCCTACCGGTGAGCCTCAACCACGCCGCCGCGTATCGTCAGCTCGATCGCATCGTCGCGGTCGTGGACGAGGATGTGGTGTTGTGGTCGGAAGTGCGCTTGCGCGTGAGCCTGATTCGAGACCAGATGCGGGCGAACGGCATGCGCGTCCCTAGCGATGACGTGATGACGAGCCAGGTGCTCGAGCGATTGATACTCGAGAGCATTCAGCTGCAGATGGCCGAGCGGGGCGGCATGCGAATCTCCGACCAGGAGCTGACGGACTCGATCGACGCGATAGCCGGGCGCAACGGTATGTCCATGGATCAGTTTCGCGAAGCCCTCGCCGTGGACGGCGTCCTTTATCCCCAATTTCGCGAGCAGGTGAGGCGTGACATCATCATGAATCAGGTGCAGCGCAATCAGGTAGAACGGCGCATCTATATCTCGGAGCAGGAGCTGGAGAACTATCTCGCCTCTCCCGTGGGTCAGCTTGCCACGCAGGACGAGTACGGCGTGGGCC
>JAPULC010000361.1 GCA_027295305.1 Gammaproteobacteria bacterium | reverse complement strand
TGATTTGTGGGACAAACGTGTGGGTATCGTGGGCGCCTCGCGACGCGAACTCATGAACAGTCCGGGCTAGACTTCGTCGGGACATGGACGGCAATCGATACGAACCCGATGCGAACTCTTTTTTTCTGTATTTTGTTGAGTCTGACACCCATGGTGGATGCGTTTCCCGCGCGTGACGCCATGATCCTGGCTGCGGCAGGAGAGATCAGTCTGGATGAGGCTGTGCGCCGGGTTCAGAGTGCCACGGGGGGCCGAGTGGTCTCCGCTAGCGCGTCCAAGCAAGGGGGGCGAGCAGGCTATCGCGTTCGCGTGGTCGTGGAGGATGGGCGCGTGATGACCTTTTTCGTCGATGCCGAGAGCGGCGCGATGAAGAGCGCTGGATGAGCCATGCGCCTTCTCCTGGTTGAAGACGAGCCCACCCTCTCGGCGCAGCTGAAAAGACGCCTCACTGACGATGGGTTCGTGGTGGACGTCGCCTTCGACGGCCCGGAAGGCGAATACTACGGAACCGAATTCGACTATGAGGTCGCGATCGTCGACCTCGGGTTGCCGGGCTTCGACGGTATGGAGCTGATCCGCAGACTGCGCGAAGCCGACCGAAGCTTTCCGGTGCTCATTCTCACCGCGCGGGAGAACTGGCAGGACAAAGTGCGGGGACTCGAAGTCGGGGCCGATGACTATCTGGTGAAGCCCTTCCATCCTCAGGAGCTGGTGGCGCGGATCAATGCGCTCATCCGGCGATCGGCGGGTTTCGCGTCGCCGCGTCTCGAGATGGGTGAGCTCGTTCTCGATACCTCGAGTCGTGAGGTAAGGCGCGAGGGAGTGCTGCTCGAGCTCACGGCGTTCGAGTACAAAGTGCTGGAATACCTGATGCTGCATGCGGGTGCGGTAGTGTCCAAGCCCGAGCTAACCGAGCAACTCTACGATCAGGACTTCGAGCGTGACAGCAATGTGATCGAAGTGTTCGTGGGGCGACTGCGCAAAAAGCTTGCGCCTCTCACACCGATACGCACCGTGCGGGGCCTGGGCTATCGGTTCGAGCCATGAGCGGCTGGTTGACGCGGACGTCGTTGCGCCATCGGCTGCTTTGGATCCCGTTGGCGCTGCTGATCGTGTTTCTTACCCTCGCGGGGGTCGCGCTCGACCGTGCATTCCTCGCGAGCATCGAGCGCTCCGCCGAGGAACAACTCGAGCTGCACGTCTACGGGCTGCTCGGCGTGGCCGAGCATCGAGAGGCAGGCCTGCATTTTCCATACGATCTTCCCGACGCGCGTTTCGGTCAGCCGCGCTCGGGGCTCTATGCGGTGGTGGTTCGTGGGGGTGAGGTGGTGTGGCGCTCGCCGTCGAGCGCGGGCCTCGACCTCGGTGAGTCCGGCCTCGCGATGCCGGTTGCCGGGCGATTCGAGTTCGAACGTCGTGACCTACCTGGGGTAGGACCGGTGTTTCGCCTGGGCTATGGCGTCATCTGGGTGGACGCAGAGCGTCGTGAGACGCCATATGCGCTGAACGTTTTCGCGAGCGAAGCGCGGTTTCTCGCGGAAGTGCAGGGTTTTCGCGCAACGCTGTATCTCTGGCTCGGGGTATTGGGTGTGGGTATGACCCTCGCGTCATGGGTGCTCATGAGTTGGGTGCTCAGGCCATTGAGTCAGATGGTGGATGCCGTGCATGCAGTCGAGAGCGGCTCCAAGGAAAGCCTCGGGCGCAACTACCCACCGGAGCTCGCGCTGGTGACCGGACGGCTCGACGCCATGATCGAACACGAGCGCGAGTTGCGTCAGCGTTATCGAACGAGCCTCGACGATCTCGCGCATGCGCTGAAGACACCGCTCACGGTGCTCAAGGCTGGGCTCGATCCGAATGTGCCGCTTGAACGTGCGTTGCTGGAAGAGCAGGTCGACAGAATGGATGGCTCCGTCGGACATCATCTCAGGCGGGCGAGCTTCATGCGCACCTCTTTCCCTGCGCAGCCCCTGCCGATCGGCCCGGTGCTCGATAAGTTGCTGACGGCGTTGTCCGCCGCCTACCGAGACAAGCAGGTCATTGCGCAATGCGACGTGGGTGACAGCACCTTCGAGGGCGATGAGCGCGACTTGATGGAGCTGTTGGGAAACCTATTGGAGAATGCGTTCAAGTATTGCAAGCAGCGTGTGCGTGTGAGTGCGAAGGTCGATGAAGAAGCCTTGAGCCTCTGGGTGGACGACGACGGTCCCGGGATCGCGCCGGACAAACGCGGCCTCGTCCTTCAACGCGGTATGCGGGCGGACAGCGCCGTAGCGGGTCATGGCATTGGACTTGCCGTGGTGGTGGACGTGCTTTCGAGCTACGGCGGGGAGCTCGAGATCGGCGACAGTACCCTCGGCGGCAGCAAGATTCTGATCAAGCTACCGCGCCGAGGGACTCATCGAGGGCTCGGCTGAACCGCTCTCTCAGGCTCCGGGAGTGCTCGGGTATGTCCGGACCGGCGGCGCACCATGCTGCGATCATCTCCTCGGGCGACTCCTCTACATTGACGCGACTTCCCATCCCACGCGATAGACGCTCCACTTGCTGCTCGAGTCGAAGGGGCTGATCCGACTCGGGCGAGTCCACTCCTGCGAGAATTTCACACTTGATGACGATACGACGTCGCGCCTCGTGCGCTTCGTCGATGCCTTCCCCGAGAGATATTGGATCGTTTGACGCGATGGCCTCGAGCAGAGCGTGGAGACGCGGCGCGAGGGCCTCCTCCATGCCCGCGGGCAGGTCGGTCAGCACGATCTCCGATTGCATGCTTTCTGCGTCGAGAACCTCGCCGGCGATCAGTCGTGCTTCGCTCCGTGCCAGCGTTTCCTCGAGCGTGAGAAGCCGCCGCAATGCAGAACGCTCATGGGCGTGGGCAGCTTGCGCAAGCAGTCCACGATAGGCCTTTACTGCACGATCGAAACGGGTTTGTAGAGGACTTGCGGACTCGCGCGGTAGCTCCAGTTGGTTGAATCGTCGACTCACGTCCTGCAAACGATCCTTGCTGACTTCCTCGATGTGGTGCATGTCGATGGTCTGCTCGAGCTGTTCGCAGATCGACTCCGCCTCGCGCAACTGTCCTTCGATAGCTTCGCGATGAGCGTGGTGCTCTTGATCACGGGCCGAGAACACCGCGTCGCAGATGTCGCGAAAGGACTTCCACAGCTTCTGGTCCGTGCGGCGGGGAGTGACCCCCACGGACTGCCATCGGCGTTGCAGGTTCTTGAGCATCTCCGCGGCGTCGTGCACCGTTTGCTCGTCTCGCGCCCGCTCGGCATCGTGGACGATCGCCTCCTTGGCTTCGATATTGCGGTTCCATTCTTCGTTCATCCGATTGCGAAGATCATCCATGACCTTTCGGAAGCGATCGTTGGCGTTGCGTCCACCGGTTCGATCCACCGGTGAGAAGTTGCGCCACTCGACCTGCGCAGTTCGCAGGATCTGCTCCACCGCTCGCCAGTCCGGACTCGACCAGTCGTTGTCGCGCAAAAACCGCTCCAGCTCGTCGCACATTTTGAGTCGATTGTCGAGATTCCAGCGACGCAGTTCCGATTGCTCCTCGAAGTAGGTTCGGCACGGAGCGAATGCCTTCTCCGCGGCGTCGTTGAATCGCCCGAGCAGGCGTCGATCGTGCGTGGACACTGGCGGTCCAAGATCGCGCCACGCTTCGCGTAGCTCCTTGATGTTCGGTGCCTGCACCTCGGGGGCGAGAGGCGTGCGCACGAGAGCCTCCATCTCCACACAGAGCGCCTCGCGTTTCGGTGCGGTGGCGAAGGTCTCCCAATCCTTGAGTTCGTGCACTCTTCCCGAGAGCGCGGTGAATCGGCGCTGCAAGCCATGCCCCGATCCGTGAGGCAGGCTGCGTAGAATGCGTTTGCCTTCGCCTTGGAATCCAGTGGCCGAGCGCAACGAACCTGCATCCACACTCTCCTGCATGTGATCGAGAATCTTGTGCAATTGCTGCTGAAGGCGCTCGTGAACGGCGTGCAGTTGTTGATCGAATGCATCGAGAGCCGCGCATCGTTCGCTGGCGTTGGCAAGCGTATCTGGTGTGGCGAACCCGTCGGGCCAGCGCACTTTTCTCAACATCGCCGCGAGGCGCCTGGCGTGGTCACGTTCTTCGCGCTGTCGGCGCCAGAGCTGCTGATACTCGTCCGTCTTAGTGGGCTCACCCGGATCGGGAGGCGTGCGTGCGAGCGCAGCGTCGAACTCGGCACGCATCGAGGCGAATCGTTGGTTGGCTTCCACCAACTCCTTCAATGCGTGGCAGATCTCGTGAAACTTCTCGCCGAGGTTGTCCGGCGGCGGCCGTTGATCGCTCGCGGCAAGCCAACGCGCCTGGTCATCCTCGAGTGCGGTGCCAGCCTGCGCGAGGGCTTCGAGATCGAACTGGGCGGTGAGCCCGTCGCGCAGCGCGTCGAGCGAAGCAAGTACGTTTTCGAAAACCTCGGGGGATATTTCCTTCCGCGCATCATCAACTTCCCCCCCACTACTTTCCCCGCCACTATTCTCCCCCCTACTATTCTCCCCCCCACCCGGGGAGGCCGCAGCCGCTTGATCGCCTGGCGTGGGCGCATCGGTATCACTGACGACGCGCGATTCGGATGCTTCGACTTCGGCGCTTTCGGGTGTCGTCGGTGCATCGATGCGCGCGCGTGCGCGGGCAAGAGCAGCATCGAAGCGCGATGCGAAGGCGTCGACGGGTTCCGAGGTGAGTCCGAACGCAATGCCTTCGCGAGAATCGCTATCGAGCTTCGAGCTAATGCTCTGCCATTGGGCGGACAGATGATCGAGCCGGCGCGCGTACATGGGATCCGTCGCCGCCATGGCAAGCTTCTCCGCGCTCTCGAGAAGGTGCATCAGCCGCTCGCGGGAATCTGCGAGGACCTGGCGCAGATGTCGGATGCGATCGAGTTTTTCTCGCGCGGCGCGGTGCACGGTTTTGTCGCTGCTGCGGCTCTGCTTTTCGACTTGCGAGAGATGCACCTCGTCCATGAGTCGCTGCACCGCCGCATGTCTTACCCGTGCAAGGACCGCATTGACGGCGAGCTCGGCGAGGGTCTCGGGGGCGTGAATGCGTTCCAGTGTGGCGAGAGCAACGCGCTCCTCGGTGGCATGACAGCTCACGCGCTCCAGAACCTTGGGGTCTTGGAGCGCAGCCTCAGGCAAGGGCTTCTCGTCCGCGATCTCACCCATGCGCTCTGCGGCTGCGCTGGCGAGCACGATGTCGTCGCTACCGATGAGGGGAAGGAGGGTTTCGCTGCGGGTCAGTCTACCAATGGCGGCACGACGGACGCTGAGCTCGGTATCTTCTCGAGCGAGGCGCAGGAGAATGGCCTCCGTCTCGGAATTTTCCGGATCGAGCTGGGAGGCCGCCTTGGCACGAATGTCGGGATCATCGTGCTCCCAGCGTCGGCGGCCGACGGATTGGATGAGCTTTTTCAGCACCGCAGCACACTTCTCTAGAGTCCGTTGTGAGTCCCATCGCAGAAGGGCTTGTTGCCGCTTTGCTTGCAGCCACAGAAAAACAGGGTGCGGCTCTCGTCTGGCGTGACCTCGATGGGCTCGAAGCTGGTCACCTTGTGTGAGCCGTCGCAGAACGGCTGATTGTTGCTTCTGCCACAAGCACACCAGAAATATGTCTTGCCTGCCACCACCTCCACCTGGAAGGGCCCTTTCTGCGCGATCCTTGCCTCAGACATCGTCTACTCTACTGCCTCCTTAGCTGAGGAGAAGAGGCGATACCCTACTCGCGTTGCTCAGCATTGTGAAATAAGACAACCCGCGCGCCGTGGAGTTGCAGCGGGTGTGTGGTTGCGACAGGTGGCCGGCGCCGCCTACCATCTCTGTTGTTGCCCGAGGTGAACGGAGAGGGTCGGCATGGCGAAGCATCGATGGGAGCGCGACGACGAGGTCGAGGTCCCCGATTGGTTCTGGAAGGCTGTGGAGAGCGAGCGCCAGGAGCGCAAGGTGGAGGTGGAGGAATGCGATGTCTTCTACCAGCTCTGGGGCGACGGCACGCGACCGGGGCTGCTCTTCGTCCACGGATGGAGCGCGCACTCCCACTGGTGGGATTTCATCGTGCCGCACCTCACAGACGAATATACCTGCGCCGCCATGGATCTTACCGGCATGGGGGACTCGGACTATCGCTACGAATACGATGCCGAGACCTACGCGCAGGAGATCGTCGCGGTCTGCGATGACGCGGGCTTCGGCAAGGACGTTTTTCTCGTGGCCCACAGCTTTGGCGGCGGTATGGCCGTCAAGGCGGCCAATCTCCATCCCGACCGCTTTCAGGGCTTGATTCTCGTCGACTCTGGGATTCGCTCTCCAGACGATGAGCCACCCGATGGCGTTCTCATGGGCGGGCAACGCGCGAAGGTCTATCCCAGCAGAGAAGAAGCGCAGCGGCGGTTTCGCCTTCAGCCGCCGCAGCCTTGTGAGAACGAATACATTGTGGAATACATTGCGCGCACCTCGGTGATGCCGGCGGAGGGCGGCTGGGCTTGGAAATTCGATGAGGATCTCCGGGACTCTCTCTCCGGGGGCGAGCGATATCCCGAGGACTATCAGCAACTCTCGATCAAGCTGGGGCTGATCTACGGCGAAGACAGCCGCTTATTCAACGGCAGCATGCTCGAGTACATGCGAACCCTGGTGCCGAAGGAATTCCCGGCCGTGGCTATACCCGGTGCGCAGCATCACGTGTTTCTCGATAAGCCTCTCGAGTTCGTCGAAGCGCTCGAGCAGATGTTGAAAGCGCTTCGCGACTAGTTAGTTCCTGTCCCGAAATTCGCCATCCGGGCGAATTTCCTCCAACGCTGCGGCGAAGCAAGTTCGCCTTCGCTCCCAGTCCTTTGCTTTTTGCTGCGCGCTCTTCAGTAAAAGGCTCCGCAATGAGCGGTCCTGCTTACGCCAGCCGCAAGGCTGGCGCGACATCCATGCCCCGGAGCTGGTTTCCGAGCGGAAACTAGCTACGCGTCAGAATCTCCAACACGTGCCCGTCGAGGTCACGCCAGTAGACCCCGCGTCCGCCTCTCCGATGATTGATGTCCTGGTCTTCCAGTGAGCGAGGCCCGCTGCCGTAGGTGAGCCCTTCGCTCTTGATACGCGCGAAGATCTCGTCGAACTCCGCTTCGGTCACCTTGAACGCATAGTGATGGGATTCGAATCCCTCCCGGTTGTCGAAATCGAGGGTCAGCGCGTCATCGACGCGCACCGGTGCGAAGTGTCCCATGGGCCCTTCGTACGTGAGCCCGAAGATACGGGCGAACAGACGTGCAGACGCCTCGTGATCTTTTGCCGGAACGATGGTGTGGTTGAGCTCCATGATCGAATTCTCCCCGTCGAGAGCGAGTCGATTCTACGCCGATGGCGCGCGCGTGTGCGCGGTGCAGTGCCAGAGCCGGGGCTTGCGCGGGTTTTTTCGTTGAGGCTCAATGATTCGTTCCTGATCGTAGGGGGCTTGATCATGGCGGAAGTGACTCGGACCACAGAAGAAAATCCGGCACTCGACAATCCGGTTACGCTCAATCCCGTGGTGGGGATCACCATGGACGATCTCGCCGACGCTGCAAAGACGGTGGCAAAGCAGGCGCTTTTGCAGCCGGGAATCGCTGCCGAGCAGCTCGGTCGTCTCGGGCAGGAGTGGGTGAAGATCACGCTTGGCGAATCCAAATTGGATCCGCTACCCAAGGACAAGCGCTTTCGCGATGAAGCCTGGAGCGCCAACCCGCTGTTCAGGTCCATGAAGCAAGGCTGGCTTGCCTGGCACCGCACCCTGAACGAATGGGTGGATCGCTGCGACTTCGATCCCGCGGATCGCGAGCGAGCGCGTTTCATCGTCAATCTGCTGGCGGACGCCGCCGCTCCGACGAATTTTCTCGCAACCAACCCTTCTGCTCAGCGTCGCGCAGTCGAGACCCGTGGCGCGAGCCTCGCCAAGGGCTTTCGCAATTTCGTCGACGACATGGTCAACAACCACCAGATGCCCGCACAGGTGGACAAGTCGAAATTCAAGGTGGGGGAGAATCTCGCCATCACGCCAGGCCAGGTGGTATTTCGCAACGAGCTGATCGAGCTGCTGCAGTACGCGCCCACCACCGACGAGGTGACGGCGCGTCCGGTTTTCATCGTGCCGCCGCAGATCAACAAGTATTACCTGTTCGATCTTTCCCCGCAGAAGAGCGTCATCAAGCATCTGGTGGACAGCGGCCTTCAGGTATTTGTCATCTCGTGGCGCAATCCCACCAGCGAGCACCGCGACTGGGGACTCGACGACTATGTCATGGCCGTCGACGAGGCGTTGGACGCATGTCTCGAGATCACGGGGCAGGAGAGCGTCAATTCCGTTGGCGCGTGCGCGGGGGGCATTACGCTGGCGCTGGCGTTGGGGTATTGGGCGGCGCACAACGTCGACAAGGTGAATTCCCTCACGTTGCTCGTGAACGTGCTCTCGTTCGAGGACCAGGATTCGTTGATGACGCTGTTTTCCAACGAGCAAACCATCGATCGGTCACGCAAACGCTCGGCGCGTCAAGGGGTGCTGGACGGTTTCGAGACTGCGAAGGTCTTCAACTGGATGCGCCCGAACGATCTCATCTGGAACTATGTGGTCTCGAACTACCTTCACGGCGAGGCGCCGCCGACGTTCGATATTCTGTATTGGAACAACGACTGCACCCGCCTACCGGCGCGATTGCACAGCGACTTTCTCGACCTCTTCGGCACCACTACCCTCGCGAACCAGGGCAGCGTCGCAGTGTGTGACACGCCGGTGGATCTGAAGCAGGTACACTGCGACGTCTTCGTCACCGGCGGCACGACGGACCACATTACGCCGTGGCAGGCCTGCTATCGTTCCACGCAGATGTTCGGCGGCGATGTGGAGTACGTCTTGAGCTCCGCGGGCCATATCCAAAGCGTGTTGAACCCACCCGGCAATCCGAAGGCGGTGTTCTGGACCAACGATGAGATACCCGAAGATCCAGAGGTCTGGCGCGCGGGCGCGACCGAGCACAAGGGATCGTGGTGGCCGTATTGGGTGGAGTGGCTGCGCGATCGCGGTGGTGAGTCGGTGAGTGCGCCGGCGACGTTGGGCAGCAAAGCCCATCCGGCTCTGCTCGAGGCACCCGGGAGGTACGTATTTGAGTAGTGCGGTCCGCGAGCGTCGCGTCCGCTATTCCTATCACACGGTCGAAGGGGAGCGGTTGCGCGTCGCGCGGGCAGGGGATGCCCGCCCGGAGGTGCCACCGCTTCTGATACTCAATGGCATCGGCTCTCCGATCGAGGTGGTGGAGCCCCTGATGCGGCGTCTGGAGCGTCCTTCGGTGACCTTCGATCTGCCGGGAGTGGGAGGATCGAAATCCCCAAACGTCGTGCGCCGCCTGTCGGGATATGCCGAACTCACGTGCGATTTGCTCGATGCGCTCGCGATCCCCCAAGTGGACGTGCTGGGGGTGTCCTGGGGCGGCGGGCTCGCACAGCAGATCGCATATGAATATCCAGCCTGTTGCCGGCGACTCATCCTCGCAGCCACCGCCACCGGTCATCTGATGGTGCCGGGCAATCCGATGTCGCTTCTGCGCATGGCGACGCCCATGCGTTATCTCTCGAGCAGCTACTTCCGCAAGGTGGCGGGAAGTCTCTATGGCGGTGACTTCAGAGATGATGCGGAGCTTTCCCGGAACCACGCGAAACGCATGGCGCCACCCAGCGGCGCGGGCTACTGGAATCAGCTGTTTGCGGTGTTCGGCTGGACGAGCCTATTCTGGTTGCATCGCATCGAGCAGCCGACGC
>JAPULC010000360.1 GCA_027295305.1 Gammaproteobacteria bacterium | reverse complement strand
CTGCGCCTGGCCCTCTTTCGCCGACCAGCCGTACATCACCAACTACCGCGTCTACGACGACCGCGTCGGCGAGACCACCCGCTTCACCTACCGCCCCGAGCACGAGTGGTACTGGCTTCCCGAGCAGAAGCCCACCGAGGTCTCGATGCTCAAGTGCTACGACTCTGTTACCGACGGCTCCGTCTCGCGCTGGTCTTTCCACACTGCCTGCATCGATCCAACCGCGCCCGACGACGCTCCCTGCCGCAAGAACGTCGTGGTCCGATCCTATGTCTTTTTCTAAGAAGACCAGAAGATGCGGCGGGCAGCGCTGACCGATCTCGTTTCGGGAACGCCCTTTTGTCCGTCGCGTCTCGCTCGTAGCCCGACGGTGGCCTGCCGCAGGCTCCGGGGCATGGAGGCCCCGGCAATTTCCGCACAAGAACTAGCTATGGATTGGGACGAATACAAGCGGCGCTGCGAGGAGCCCGGTACGTTTTCGCGTTGGATGCTCGAGCAGACACGGGAGCTTCTCGAGCAGGCCGAGGCGCGCGAGCTGGCATCCAAGATCAGCTTGAGTCTTGGCGCAACGCCGTTGACCAAGCCTGCGGATCACCGAGCGGGGGGGGCTACGGATATGTTCGAGCTCGATCTCGTGCTCACGGATGCGCGAGCGGTAATGCAATGGATGCGCCACGCGGTCGAGCAGGATTGGACTACCTCGGGCACCCTGGCCCGTGGCCTCGGCGGGTTCGTAGAGGCCTGGGTGGAATATGTCACCTGGAAGGCGCACCACTGACGATGGAATTGCAAGCGCTCGCGGTCTTCTGCGGCTATCGCGACGGCAGTGATCCGGCCTACGTCGAGGCGGCAATAAAGCTCGGCTCGGCCCTGGTGGAAAGGGACATCACACTCGTCTACGGCGGCGGCGCTTTCGGCATGATGGGGGCGCTCGCGAATACGGTGCTCGAAGGCGGCGGCCGTGCAGTGGGGGTGATACCTGGATTTCTCATGGAGCGTGGTCAGGGCCATCCGGGACTGAAGGAGGTGCACGTCGTCGACTCGCTCCACGAGCGCAAGGCGAGGATGGCGGAGATCTCAGATGGTTTTCTCGTGTTGCCGGGGGGTCTCGGCACCCTGGACGAGCTCTTCGAGGCATTGACCTCGATGCAGCTCGGTGTACACGACAAGCCGATCGGTCTCGTGAACACCAAGGGCTATTACGATCCGTTGATTGCATTCATGGACAGGGCGCTCGCGCAGGAGTTCATGACTCGAGATCATCACGATCTCCTGATGATGGATCGCGAAGTGTCCGCCGTGCTCGATGCCATGAGCGAACGATTGGCAGGGCTGGATTCGGAGATTGTGCGCACGCGCCTCGATTGAACTGTTAGATTGTTAGGGCACCAGAGTGTTGGAGATGAGGCCGAGCTGCGAGAAGTGCGAAGAGTCTCTGGAGTCCGACGGCGATGCCTGGACAAGAATAGCTATGAGTGCACGTTCTGTCTGAGGTGCGTCGAAGAAATGAAGTGCCTCTGTCCTATTGCGGTGGCGAGTTCGTGAAGCGTTCTCGTCGAAACAAGGCCTCCTGATCCGAGAAGCGCCGATGTTCGAAAAAGTGTTGATCGCCAACCGGGGTGCTGTGGCGCGAAGAGTCGTGCGAGCCCTCGACGAGCTCGGTGTGCGCTCGGTCTGCGTGTATTCAGACGCCGACGAGAATTGTCCCTATCTCGAAGAGGCGGGGGAAGCCTATCGGATCGGGGGGCCGAAGCCTGTCGAGAGCTACCTCAACCAGGAGGCAATTCTCGATGTGATGGCTAAATCGGGTGCCGACGCGGTGCACCCGGGCTACGGTTTCCTTGCCGAGAACGCCGAATTTGCGCGCCGGGTGGAGGCGGCCGGTGCCGTGTTCATCGGCCCGTCCCCCGAGTGGATCGACGCCATGGGACACAAGACCCGCGCGCGAAAACTCATGGCGCAGCACGGCTTGCCGTTGGGTCCCGGCACGGACGTCCTCGACGGGATGGATGACTTCTCGCGTGAAGCGCAACGGTTGGGTTATCCCGTGCTCGTCAAGGCGGCGGCCGGCGGCGGCGGTATCGGCATGTTGCAGGCGCAGGACAAAGACGAGCTCGTGGCCGCGGTCAAGCAGTGCCGCACGCTTGCCGAGCGGGCGTTCGATTCCAGCGAGCTGTATCTGGAGAAGCTGCTCACGCGACCACGTCACATCGAATTTCAAATCCTTGCGGACAAGGCGGGGAGCATCCGTCACCTGTTCGAGCGCGAGTGCTCCATACAACGACGCCATCAGAAGGTGGTGGAGGAGGCGCCGGCGCCCGGGCTCGAGCGGCAAGAGGTGAACGAGATCGCCGCGGCGGTGGAACGGGCGCTCGGAGCCATGGGCTATGACGTCATCGGCACGGTGGAGACATTGCGCGACGACTCCGGCGGTTATGGGTTTCTGGAGACCAACACCAGGCTTCAGGTGGAGCATGCAGTCACCGAGATGGTGACCGGGGTCGATGTGGTGCAGAGCCAGGTGAGGCTGGCGGCCGGGGAAGCGCTGGATCAGGTCCTGCCCGACCCGATAGAGCTCAATGGGCACGCGCTCGAGGTGCGGGTGTATGCGGAGGATCCCGTGCGCTTTCTCCCCTCACCAGGACCGTTGGAGGTATTTCGGCCTCCGCGTATGGATCACGTGAGGGTGGATACGGGGTACGCAGAGGGTCAGCGCGTAACGCCGTTCTACGACCCGATGCTTGCGAAGGTCATCGTTCACGGCAAGGATAGAGACGAGGCGCTGCGCAGGGTCGGTCAGGCGCTCGCGGTGTTCGAGATCAAGGGAGTGAAAACCAACATCCCGGCGGTGCAGAGATTGCTCGCCCACGAGGATTTCTACGAAGGGCGATTGCATACTGGATTGCTAAATGAAGTGATATGACGGCGCCGGTCGCGCAAATACAATGTCGTCATTCGCGGATTGATTGCTACATCTGGTACGAGAGAGAGGGAGCACATGGCAGAGTTGTTGGTAGAGTCGGAGTTAGCGGGCACCGTCTGGAAGATCGAGGTGGAGGTGGGGTCGACGGTGGGCGAGGGTGACACGCTGATCATCCTGGAGTCGATGAAGATGGAGATTCCCGTGGAATCCCCAGAGTCCGGGAAGGTCGTCGAGATACGCGTACAGGTCGAGCAACCCGTGGAAGAGGGCGACATCATCGCGGTGCTCGACGTCGGCTGACTCTTCTGGGAACAAACGCCGCTCAGACAATCGCCTGCCACCCACACCGTGGGTCATCGCACCATCGCGGTATCATGTTTCATGAAGGGGTTTCCGAAAAGGTCGATCTGACGGGGGAAATTCATCGTGTCGGCAAACACACTGGTTCTCGTTGCAGCGCTCCTATTCGTCATCACTCACCTCGGTATCAGCAGTACTGCGCTACGCGGGGTACTCGCCAAGGGACTGGGCGATCGGGGTTTCATGGGTTTGTACTCAGTGCTCGCCTTCGCGAGCCTCGGATTTCTGGTGTACGCCTACGCGGGCTCGCCGCACACGGCGTTCGTATACGGGCCATCCATCGCGCTCAACTGGATTGCGGTGGTGGTGATGCCGTTTGCGATCATGCTCCTCGTCGGTGGCGTGACGGTGCGAAATCCCTCCGCGGTGATGCAGGATCAGAGCGTGCACGATCCGGATGTCGTGCACGGCTTTTTGCGCATCACCAGGCATCCGGTGCAGATGGCGATCTTTCTGTGGGCAATTGCTCATCTTGCAGCCAACGGCGATCTTGCATCGGTGTGGTTCTTCGGCGGCCTGGGGCTGGTGTCGGGCCTCGGGATGTGGCTGATGGATCGGAAGAAGGCCGCCGCGCTCGGAGAGGACTGGCGACGCTTCGCGATGCAAACGTCCGTGATTCCCTTCGGTGCCATCGTCGCAGGGCGCAATCGTCTGGTGTTTAGCGAGATCTGGATCCCGATCGTTGTGGGGCTCGCGCTCTGGATTGTGCTGCTCTGGGCGCATACGTGGATTGGCGGCGTGCCCATCATGCTCTGACGCGCAGCATGCAGCTGGTATGATTGGCGACTGCGCCAGGGGGAGGTCGAGAGTTTGAGTGGTAAAACGGTCATCATACTGACCGCCGACTATCGGATCCGGGGGGACATCGACGTCGCGCCCGACGAGCGCGTCACCGATTACATCACCGCCGCCAAGACCTTTCTGGCGGTGACGAATGCCGAGGTTCGAACCCTCGAAGGGCGCATCATGTTTGCGAGCTCGTTCATCAACGTCCATCGCGACCACATCGTGGTGGTGGCGCCGGAAGAGCTCACTTCCAGGAATTGAGAGACAGTAATGACTTGGGAAAAAGAGATCGAGGAGCTCAATCTCCGGCGTGAATTAGCCAAGCAGATGGGCGGCAAGGAAGGCATTGCGAAACAGCATGCCCGGGGTCGCCTGACCATTCGTGAGCGCGCGGCGGCGTTGTTGGACGCAGGATCGTTTCAGGAGCAAGGGAAGGCCACGGCATCGCCGGAGTACGACGATGACGGGAATCTGCTCGGTTATGTCCCAGCAAACTATCTACTCGGGTTCGGGCGCATTGAAGGCCGACCCGTGGTCGTCGGCGGAGAGGACTTCACCCTGCGCGGCGGCTCGCCCAATGCGGCGGGTTTGAGAAAGAGCGTCTATGCCGAGCACATGGCGGTGCAATACCGCATGCCGCTGGTGCGTTTCCTGGAAGGCGGCGGCGGCAGCGTTCGAGGTAACTCGGGTGGTGGCGGACGCCGGCCCGCGCCCGTATCGACGGAGGCGGTTTATTCCCAGCCGAGATTCAAGATCATGGCCGATGCCATGGGACAGGTGCCGGTGGTCTCCGCGGCCCTCGGCGCAGTGGCCGGATTCCCGGCGGGACGCCTCGTGGCATCGCACTTCTCCGTGATGACCCGCCACACCTCGCAAGTGCTGATCGGTGGGCCGGCCCTCGTCAAGCGTGCCCTTGGGCGCGATCTCACCAAGGAGGAGCTCGGCGGCGCGCAGGTACATGCCTACAGCGGTGTCGTCGACAACATCGCCGAGGACGAATACGACGCGTTGCAACAGATCCGGCAGTTTCTCTCGTATCTGCCACGCAATGTCTGGGAATTGCCGGAACGTCAGCCCTGCAATGATGATCCGAGCCGCGCTGAGGAGGAACTTGCGACCATTGTGCCCCGCGATAGCAATGCGCCCTTCGAGATGCGCCGAATTCTCGAGCTCGTGATGGACAAGGGCTCTGTGTTCGAGATGAGCCGTGATTACGGGATGGGGCAGATCGCTGCGCTTGCACGGTTGAATGGTCAGCCGGTGGGGATACTCGCCAACGACTGCAAACATTACGCCGGGGCGATGACCGCAGAGGGCGCGCAGAAGACGCGACGATTGATCGAGCTGTGCGACACCTTTCATCTTCCCATCGTGAATTTCGTGGACGAGCCGGGCTTCATGATCGGTCCTGAAGCAGAGCGCAACGGTACGATTCGCTACGGTATGGCCGCGGTCGCTGCCGCTTCGCAGGCGAGCGTCCCATGGGCTTCGGTGCAGGTGCACAAGGGTTTCGGCGTGGCCACCGCAGCCCACTACGGCCCCAACGCCTACGTGATAGCGTGGCCCTCGGTCGAAAGCGGGGC
The DNA here is from genome assembly GCA_027295305.1 of Gammaproteobacteria bacterium. Lineage (GTDB taxonomy): Bacteria > Pseudomonadota > Gammaproteobacteria > Pseudomonadales > Azotimanducaceae > JAPULC01. The sequence continues at coordinate 6,020 of JAPULC010000360.1, read as the reverse complement.
ATTGCCCATCGAAGGCGGGGTCGCGGTTGCCTATCGCCGCGAGCTGGCAGAGGCAGAAGATCCGGATGCCCTGCGCGCGGAGTTGGAGGAGAAGCTGCGAGCGAACCGTTCACCCTTTCCACGGGCCGAAGGCTTCGGTGTGCACGAGCTCATCGATCCACGGGAGACGCGCTCGTTTCTGTGTGACTGGATCGAGTGGATTCAGGTACGCCTCGAGGGACTGAAAGGCCCGGTCACCTTCAACATGCGGCCCTAGATCGTCGCCAATTCCACGACATTGCGATGGCGAATGCGATCAGCCAGGCGATGCCCCAGATCCTTCCCTCGGTTTCCATGTCGATGGTGTTCAACGTCAAAGCGGGCACGATGAACGCGCAGATGATCGCTAACGCGAAGAGCACTCCGCGCTTGTCGGCGCTTCGCCAATCAGCAACCCATGTGCCAAGGTAGTTTCCGTATGGAAGCTACCTCCGGGGCATGGATGCCCCGGCATTTTCCGCTTTTCCGTAAGCCGAGCTGCAGGAAAAGCAAGGAAAATGGGAGCTTCTGCAAACCGCGTTTGCGGAAGCGTAAGAGGAAATTGCCAGGGACGGCAATTTCCGGACAATGGTAGCTTCCGACGGTATCGCGCGCCAACAGTATGACGATGGCGCAGAGCATCAGCACCGGGAGCAGCACCATGGGTTCATGGAGTAAGGGTAGGTTCACCAGCGCATGGGCCACCATTGCGGGGACGAGCGAGCCGCAGCGATACGTAACGTAGCCCAGCAGAGCCCCGCGAAGATGCCGCAGGGCAGCGGGCAAGCAGGAGCGCATCGGCGGCGTAGTACTGGCCATGGGCCAGGGTGAACAGAAACGCGGTCCCGATGACCCCACCCATCGGGCCGAAATTCTCGGTGATTCGCACTCGCATATAGCCGCGGTAGACGAGCTCTTCGTAGAGTGGCGGCAAAACCATGGCGCCGGCGAGGATGAAGATCCAGAAGTCGACTCTCGCCAGCTTCGCGATTCCATGCTCTCGCCGGGGGGATGAGGCAGGTTATAGTAGTCCGTGCACCGCGCGGCGAGCACAACGTTCCCGCGCGTCCGAATAGAGGGGAAGGAGAGTCACAATGCCGATCAATCCAGATGCCGTTGGCGCCGAAGGCGGCCCGGTAGAACGTTCCTGGGACGCGCGTCAGTGCATGCTCTATGCCTTGGGCGTGGGCTGTGGGGTGGACGAGCTGCAGTTCGACACGGAAAAGAACCAGCAGGTCCTGCCGACGTTTGCCGTGATCATCGGAGGCGGCGGCGCACCATTGGGCAGCGCCGGTGAGTTCAATCCGGCCATGCTCGTGCACGGCGAGCAGGCCATCGAGCTCCTGCGGCCCATTCCCGCGAAGGGAAAGCTCGAGAGCCGCGGCAAGATTACAGCCGTCTGGGACAAGGGCTCGGGGGCAGTGATCGAGACCGAGTCGCAATCCATCGATCTCGAAACCGGCGAACCCTTGCTACGGACACGCTCGTCCATGTTCATCCGCGGCGAGGGCGGTTTCGGGGGCGAGCGCGGACCCTCCGCGGAGAAGTTCGAACCCGGGCGCGATCCGGATGTGGAGGTCACTTACTCCACGCGGATAGACCAGGCGCTGATTTACCGTTTGTCGGGTGATATGAATCCACTGCACTCGGATCCCGACTTCGCCAAGATGGGGGGCTTCGACGCACCGATCCTGCACGGTCTTTGCACGTACGGATTCACGGGCAGGGCGCTTCTACACGGACTCTGCGGCGGCGATCCCACGCGCTTCAAGTCCATGGCCGGCCGCTTCTCGCGTCCCGTGATTCCGGGGGACGAGCTGACCGTCAAAATGTGGGTCAACGGCGGCGACGCCCGCTTCCAGACCGTCAATCAGAATGGCGAGGTGGTGCTGGACCAGGGACGTTTCACGTTCTCGGATTGATCGTTCAACTGTTCAATCAGGGCGCGTGTCGTTCGCCACAGGGCTCAGAGCGTTTCATCCGCTCATGAGCCCTTCTCTTCGTAGAGGAATCAGATGGCAGCCGTCATTTTGACTCTGGTGATCTCGTTCATGGCTGCCGGGGTCCTGTGGCTGGTGGCGGGGGGCCGTTTTCAGCTGGACGACGACGTGCAGCAGAACGATATCCTCAATCTCGCCATCTACACCGGCATTCTCATCGTGCCGGTATTTCTCCTGGTGTTCTTGCTGCTACCCCTCTGACCGTTGAGGCCTCTGACCGGCCAAGACAAGAAATGAAGCTCGGTATGGACATCGACGCTATCAAGGGCTTTCTCGACCCTGAGGAGGGTGAAGCGCTGTACGAACTTTGCGCTGAGGTTTGCGCCCGCGGTCCGTGCCTCGAGGTCGGGAGCTATTGCGGAAAATCCACGGTCTATCTCGGCAGCGCATGTCGAAGTCGTGGCGGCGTGCTCTATGCAGTGGATCACCATCGCGGCTCGGAAGAGCACCAGCTTGGCGAGGAGTATCACGACGCGGACCTCTACGATGCCGACGAAGGCTTGATGGACAGCTTTCGCCATTTCCGCAGAACCTTGCGGCGCGCGCTGCTCGAAGACACGGTCGTCCCGATCGTGGCGTCCTCGGCATTGGCGGCAAGAGACTGGGCAACGCCCCTTGCACTCGTCTTCATCGATGGCGGCCACAGCCGCGAGGCGGCAATCGCGGACTATCGCGCCTGGTCCGGGCACGTGATGACGGGCGGTTATCTACTGATCCACGACATCTTTCCAGATCCCGCCGATGGTGGTCAGGCGCCCTTTGAGATCTATCAGCTGGCGTTGACGTCCGGCCTGTTCGAGGCGTTACCGATAGTGAAGACCCTCGGAGTGCTGCGCCGCTTCGGGGAGTGAGACCTCGGTGAAGACGTTCGATGCTGCGCTATACCCGGCGAGTGCGTCCGCCGCGAGCAGCACCGCACCTGCGGTCCACGTGGGGCACTCTTCCGGCCAGATGGCGCTGTCGGGATAGACATAGCCGGTCCACCAGGAACCGTCGCTGCGGCGATAGTCGTGGAGCCATGAGAACAGCCGTGCCGCATTGGACTGATCTCCCACGGCAAGCAGCGCCATCGTCAGCTCGCAGGACTCTGCCACCGTGATCCAGGGCTCGTGGACTACACAGCGGCAGCCCAGCGAGCTCACCACGAAGTCCTCCCAGCGCGCGTTCAGACGCTCTTCTGCGGCACGTCCGTGAAGCACGCCGGTCAACACTGGATAGAACCAGTCCATGGAATAGCGGTCCTTGCTCTCCCAGGTGCGGTCGAAGCGTTCCGGCTTGTGGCGCAGCGCGTGCCCCAGACGCTCGCGCGCCCGCAACCACGGGGAGCAATCCTCGTCCAGCGCGTCGGCGATGTTTGCCATGCATTCCAGACTCTTGAAGATGGAGCAGCACCCGGTGATGAGGGCATCGCGATCTATTCCGGTGCGTGTGTCGAGCGCCCAGTAGATCTCTCCGTGGTCGGTCTGCAATCGCGTGACGAACGTCATCGCCCGGTGCAGCATGGGCCACACATCCGCCAGGAAGCCGTCGTCGCGGGTGATGAGATAGTGGATCCACACCCCGGTGACCACGTAGGCCACGAAGTTGGTCTCGGCGCGCGTCCCGTCCTCCACCTGTCCCCGTCGGTAGGAAGCCATCCAGCTGCCGTTTTCCAGCTGCATGCGCACCATCCACTCGTAGGCGCGGGCGGCTTCGGTATGACGTCCGCCGATGCTGAGCCCCATCGCGGCTTCCACGTGGTTCCATGGATCAACCACGCCACCCTCGAACCAGGGAATGGCGCCGTCCGGCTCCTGTTGAGAAGCAATGTAGTCCACGGTGTCGCGTAGATATTCGCGTGGATAGATGCCTTTGGAGACGAGGAGCTGCGTCATTTCACCCTCGTTGCATCGGCGAAGTACATCACCAGACTCTTGCCCATCAGCGGATTCAGAATGCGTTCGAGCAGCTGCGTGACGGCGGGCGCCTTCATCAGATCCCAGACCAGAAAGCGGTGGTATTGGCGCACCAGCCAGGTGTCGTCCGCCTTGGACCAGAACAGGCACTTCAGCCACCAGTAAGGAGAGTGCAGGGCGTGCGCGTAGTGCGCACCGTAGAGCCGAAGCCCCACCGCCTCCACGGCCTGCTTCAGTTGCTTGCGGTGAAAGATCCTGACGTGGCCGCCTTCCACCTCGTGATATGCGTCGGAGAGTCGCCAGCAGATCCACTCGGGTCCGTAGCGGGGAACGCTCACCGCCAACGCACCCCCCGGTTTCAGGACCCGGCGTATCTCGGCGAGCATCGCGTGATAGTCAGGGACGTGCTCGAGCACTTCCGCACAGATCACCTTGTCGAAGCTGGCATCAATGAACGGCAGATGAGCGCCATTGGCCACCGCGAGGCTCAAGTTGCGACTCGCGCAGCGTTGGTGGAATTCTGCGAAACGCGATCGCGTCGTCTCGAGGTCGGCGAACGACATGTCGACACCCACGGCGTGAACATCCTGCACGAGGCATGCCGTGATCGCGTGGCGGCCCTCGCCGCAGCCCAGATCCAATACGCGATCCCCCGGCTCGAGGCAAAAAATCTCGAAATTGACGGTCTCGAGGCTCATGTTGGGGATCTCTGACCGGCGATGACGTTGCGGTAGAGCGTTTCCATCTCCTGCGCCGCCCGCGTCCAGCTGAACTGTTCCTCGATGCGCGACCGGCCTCGAGCTGACAGCTCGCGCCGTCGCGCCGGATCGTTGAAGAGGGCTTCGATGGCGCCTGCAATGGCTTCGGGATTCTTCGTCGGAACGATGATGCCGGCGTCCCCCACGACTTCCGGCAGCGCGCCGCCGTCAGTGGAGATCACCGGTACACCGCAAGCCATGGCTTCCCCAGCGGGTAGCCCGAAGCCCTCGTAGACCGATGGCACCACAGCGATTGCCGCTTCGGCGTAGAGTTTCCGAACCTCCATCGTTTCGATGCCGTGGTGAAAGCTCACGAACGGTTTCAGACGCAGCACGTCGATGAGCTGTTGAGTGGGTCCGTCCTCGTTGGGTTTCCCCACCACTGTCAGCGAGATACGTGGAAAGCGCTCGGTCAGCAGCGCAATGGCGCGGAGGAGGTATTCGAGCCCCTTGAGCGGCTGATCTGCGCTGGCGGTGGCCATGATGCGCCATGGATCCCGCGCCACGTCTGGTTGTGGTGAGAAGTCCTCGGTGTCGATGCCGTTGTAGACGAGGTGAATGTTCGCGGGGTCCACGTCGAACGCCTTTCCGATGTCGATGCGGCTGTTCTCCGACACCGTCACGACGTGGTGAAGCCGTCTTACCACCTTGCTCTGCATGTGCAGGAAGCGGTGCCATCGGCGAATCAGGAGCCGTTGCTGCCAGTTCTCCGCGGCATCGATGGCGATGTCACGGTCAGAGTGAATCGGATGGTGAATGGTCGCGAGCACGGGGTGTCCGAGGGACTGTAGCCGCAGAACCCCATAGCTGAGGCTCTGGTTGTCGTGAACGATGTCGTACTCGTGTCCATGCTGGCGGAAATAACGCACCAGCCGGCGACCGAACGTGTAGGGCTCCGCGAACCCGCCGGTCAGCATGCTGAACCACTCGAAGAAGTCCGTGGCCGACAGTAGGTGCCGCGGGCGCAGGGCGGTTACGTGATCGTTCTCGGCAAACAGGTTGAGCCCCGGCAGCTTGACCAAATTCACGCCTTCGGCGAGCTCTGGATAAGGCTCTCCCGAGATCACGTCGACCCGATGACCCGCCTCAGTCAGCGCCTTCGAAAGGTACTTGATGTAGACGCCCTGACCGCCGCTGAACGGATTGCTCCGATAACCGAGCAGAGCTACCCGTAACGGGGCCTGGGGCTGGGCGAGGTCGTCCTCTGGCGAAACCACTGGTGCCGCTTGCATGCCGGAATTCGTCTTCTCTATTGTGTTGTTTTGCGCTGACGTCCCGGCGCACGTGGACGTACGGAGGCCAGCGGAACCCCCGATTGTACGAATTAGTCCCCGGATTGTTAAGGAAGT
>JAPULC010000036.1 GCA_027295305.1 Gammaproteobacteria bacterium | reverse complement strand
TCTCGCTCGCCATAACCGTCCTCACACCACGCGATTCGAAGCAGCTCACGCTCGAGTTCGAGGTGGCGGACACCGGCGTGGGATTCGGGCCGGCGGCCCGACAACTGCTGTTCCAACCGTTCTCTGCCTCCGAGCATCACGACATGGGCAGCTCGGGTTTGGGCCTTGCCTTCGTGAAACGGCTGGTGGACTCGATGAACGGAGACGTCGAGGTGCAAGATCAGCGCAATCGTGGTGCATCGGTGCGCATCCGTCTACCTTTCGCGCGTGGAGACGATCTACCCGCTCCTGACGGTCTCTCGGGACGCCAGATCGCCCTGTGCGAGCCTCACATGCCGACACGGCTCGCGGTCGCGAGAATGCTCGAAGGATTCGGCGCGCGGGTGATGCTCGTCGACCCGGATGCCTCATCCACCGAGACGGTGTGCGAGGCTCGGATCGTCAGTGGTTCTTTTCATCAAACCGCGTCGCAAGACCACTCGGTGCTCACGATCCGACGCCCAAGCCAACCCGCTCCAAGTGGGCCTTGCCTCGAAACTCCGATCCTTCCGGGATCCCTCTACCGGGCATTGCTCGACATCGTGAATTCGAGCACCTCTGGGCCACGCGATCACTAACCAAGGTGCTCGGATGCCCTCGCCGGAGGACGGATACCTGCTCAGGTGAACAGTCTGCGGCTGTTCAGTGGGCGATCACCTAATCTCGGACGCAGTGCAATGCGCATCAGCCGCCTCGCAGATGCGCGCGCCTGCATCGACTCGTAGCGGTCCTCTGCGATGGCACGGAGCTCCTCCCCCCGGAAGACGTGCTGCATCGCACCCGCCTCCGCCACACGATCCCCGAGTGGCACGAACCCGCGTTCCGGATCATAGCGATAGTCGCAGCCAGACTGGAGCGACGCTCCATCCACCGAAGCAAACGTGATCCCATACCCGATCTCCGTGAGCAGGATCTTCTCGAAGCGTCGAAGGATCGGCTCCAGCTCATCGAGATGCAGCAGGCTAGCGACCGTGGTGGTATAGGCATCGAAGAGCTGCGGATGGGCGTCAAAACGATGCAGCAGTCGCATCAGCATCTCATTCACGTAGAGCCCTGCCCAAACCCTCTCTCCCGTGAGCCAACCTGCGCCCGCGGGCTCGGCGCTGCTCAAGGTCTTGAGCTCCCCACGCCCGTACCATGAGATCAACATCGGGCGGAATGGCTGGACGTTACCGCCACGCTGACCTGCGAGCCTGCGCATTCCGCGCGCCACCGCACCGACCCGACCAAAGTCGCGAGTGAAGAGCTCAACGAGATAGCTGGTCTCGCGATAAGGCCTTCGGTGAATCACAAAGGCGGGCTGCTTGTCGACGCGATCCATTACTTCACGAATATCCGAGCGACTTGAGCATTCCTTCGCTTTGACTCCAGCCTGACTTGACCTTCACCCACAGATGAAGCATCACCTTCGTGTCGACAAGCTTCTCGATATCACGTCGCGCATCCTGACCAATCGCTTTGAGGCGCGCGCCCCCCTTGCCGATCACGATACCTTTCTGAGAGCTCCGCTCGACATAGATGATGGCATGAATACGCACGAGCCGTTGAGCCTCCTCGTATGATTCGATCACCACGGTGGACTGATAGGGAAGCTCACGGCCGAGGCGCCGTATCAGCTTCTCGCGGATCATCTCCGCTGCGAGAAAGCGCTCGCTTCGATCGGTCACTTGATCCTCTGGAAACAGATGCACGCCGAGGGGCAGCGTCTCGAAGATACATTGCTGCAAACGATCGAGGTTCGTCCCGTGCAGCGCCGAGACTGGAACGATGTCAGCGAACGCATAGCGCTGGTCGAGCTCCTCGATGAACGGCAACAGCAGCTTCTTTTCGCTCAGTCGATCGATCTTGTTGATTACACAGATCACCCGCTGGCTGGCCTGCAACGCGTGTCGAATGACAATCTCGTCTTCTTCACGCACGCCGATCCGATCGAGCAGGCAGGCCACCACGTCCACTGAGCCGAGCACACCGAGGGCTTCGCGATTCAGATATCGACCCAGCGCCTTGCCGTCGGCACGGTGGATTCCCGGGGTATCGACATAAATCGCTTGAACGTCCGACTCGGTCTTGATGCCGAGCAACGCGTGATGGGTGGTTTGAGGTTTGCGCGACGTGATACTGATTTTCTGTCCGATGAGATGATTGAGCAGAGTCGATTTGCCGACGTTCGGCCGACCCACCAATCCCACAAAACCACAGCGCAACTCACTCATCGTCCGCTCCCAACCTCTCGAGGGCCACTTCAGCGGCGTTCTGTTCAGCCGCACGCCGACTGGAACCGTTCCCGCGGCTCCGGAGGCGTCGCGACTCGACCCAGCACTCCACCTCGAAGCGCTCCGCGTGATCGTGCTCGCGCGCACTCAGCACACTATATTCCGGACGCGGCTCGGAACGGCCCTGCAGAAATTCCTGCAGGCGAGTCTTCGGATCCTTCCGACGGCCGATCGATTCTGCCGTCGCCAGTCGCGAACGCAAACAGCGGCGTGTCAGCGCGCTGGCACTGCGCATACCGCCATCCAGATAGGTTGATCCAATGATTCCTTCCAGCGCATCGGCGAGGATGGAGTCCAGTCTAAACCCCGCACTGCGTTTGACACCGGGTGCGAGCAGCAGGTGATCACCGATACCGAGCTCCCGCGCGACCTCCGCTAGAGTCTCCTTACGAACCAAGGCAATGCGCATGAGGGTGAGATCGTCTTCGCGAGCGTCCGGATAGCACCGATAGAGCTCTCCCGCCACCACAAACCCGAGTATGGCGTCGCCAAGAAACTCGAGACGTTCGTTGTTGTGGCTACCGCAGCTCCGATGGGTCAGCGCGAGGGTGAGCAGCTCGACATCTTTGAATCGATAACCCAGTCTTCGTTCAAGCTCGGGTAACGAATCGGTCACCCGCCTCCCTTCTCGAAATCCCGGTGGAAGTTGAGCACCACATCGATGTTGCCAAACAGGTGCTCTCGCACCTCGTAGGCCACGGTGACGGTCCTCACATTTCGCGTCCGGCTCAACTTGAGATGATTGCGGAAATCGAACCCACGAACGTTGTTGATCTCGAAACGCTTGCGCAGCTGCTTCACCAGCTGGGCCTTCGACATCGACGTGATGTCCTCGTCACGGTCCAGACTTTCCATCACCGACATGATGGTTCGAAACTCGAGATAGTGAGGGGCCATGCGCACGAACACCGATGCGATCCCACCCACTGCCATAAGGACGAGGAACCACCCAACGAAGGACAAGCCGAGCTGTGATTGCCTTGATCGCATCATGTCAAGCCCGTGTCACTGTATCAGGTGATTGCGACCGAAAGACGGCCAATGCCAGCCAGGGTCCTTGTGAATCCAGATGGCCACCGCCTTTCCAACCACGTTGGCGTCTGGGACGCAGCCCCAGCTCCTGCTGTCATCACTCACGTCCCGGTTGTCACCCATCATGAAGTAGTGATCTTCAGGGACACGCCACGCGCCTTGCGACACACGGCACTTTGCGGAGGTGCGTGGTCGAATCACGTAGCCTGCGCGACGCCGAAGATCGCGCTGAACCAAGTGCTCCACTTCGCCAAGTTGCTCCTCGTACAACCGATGAGTGGGTTTGGCCGGCGGCAGTTGCGCAACGAAGCGCGAAGGCACCACCTCTCCGTTGATGCGCAGGTCCACCCCGTCGTACTCGATCAGATCTCCAGGCAGCCCCACCACACGCTTGATGAAGTAGCGCGATTCGTGGGGCGGAATGAAGACCATCACATCGCCGCGCTTCGGGTCCCCCACATCCACCACCTTGCTGCCGAGCACCGGCAGCCGGATGCCATAGGAGAACTTGTTGACGAGGATGAAATCTCCTACCAGCAGCGTAGGAATCATCGAACCTGAAGGAATCTGATAGGGCTCCATCAGAAAAGATCGCAGCACCAGCACCAGCACCAGCACTGGGAAAAACGATCGCGCGTATTCCACCAGCACCGGTTCCTTCAGCACGCCTTCACGTGCTTCCTGCACGCCCTCACGTGCTTCCTGCACGCCCTCACGTGCTTCCAGCTCACTCTCGAGCGTTTCGTCCGCCTGCGCCCCGGACGCAGCTTCGACACGGCGCGGCTTCAGCAGCCACACGTCGAAGGCCCAGATCGCCCCCGAGATCAATACTGCCGACGTCAAAATGAGCGGTAAGTCGAGATCCATGTCTCTACCTCACGCGGTCCATGCGGCTGGCATGCTCAGGTTACCCACGACGCAGGACTCACGCGCGCGGCGCAATATGCGCGTCCGGGGCGTTGGTGAAAGTACAGACTCCACTCCGGCAGTGTGCACTGAATTCCCGCAATAGTAGCTCCCGGCAAAAAGGGCGGCGGCAGTGTAGCGAATTTGCTCACGCCGAGCCATTTACCCCCGACGAGCCACGGAAAGACTCTCATGCATTCAATGAGTTAGTTTCGCTCGGGAAACTAGCGAGTTCCAGTCCAGAATGCGTAGCATTCTGGATCGAACTAGCGAACCGGGGCATGGAGGCCGGGGCAGCCCTGCGGCTGCCCTGAGCAAAACCCGCTCTTTGCGGACTCTCTTGAAGAAGAGCACGCAGCAAAAGCAAGGGTTTTGGAAGCGAAGGCGAATTTACTTCGCCGCAGCGCGTGAAGAAATTCGCCCGGACGGCGAATTTCTGGACAAGAACTAGCTGCTAAGGCGCGAATGCCGGCACTCGAAGGGACACGTAGCGTTCCTGCCGACCGCGCATGACACGCATGGGCACTCGGTCGCCCTTTGGCAGCGCCGCCACGATCTCGTTGAACTGACTCACCGAGCCCACCGTTTGCTGGTTGAGACTCACGATTATGTCCCCACGGCGCACCTTTGCATCCATGGCCGGCCCTTGATGCACCCGGGTCACCCACACCCCTGCTTCGACACCTTCGCGATCCCCCAACTCGGTGGGCAACTCTTCGACCTCCAGCCCGAGCACGTTGTGAGCGGGGCGTGCCGGCTCCGCACGGCCCACCTGGCTTTTTGATCGAGGCGCAAGCTCACCGACCTTCACGGGCAGGCTGCGCTTCTGACCTTCGCGGAATATCACCACGGGTACCGTGGTACCCGCACGAACCCGTCCAACCAGATGCGGCAGGTCGGAAGACAGATCCACTTCCAGATCGTTGAACCGCACGATGATGTCGCCTTCGACGATACCCGCCGCTTCCGCAGGGCTGCCCGTCAGCACGCGTGAAACGAGCGCGCCCGCGGGCCGTTCGAGACCAAAGGATTGCGCAAGTTTGCGGTCCACCGACTGAATCATCACGCCGAGCCAGCCACGTGAGACATTTCCGGTCTCGATCAGCTGATCCACGACCTCCATGGCCACGTCGATGGGAATGGCGAAGGACACGCCCATGAAGCCGCCGGTACGGGTGTAGATCTGAGAGTTGATGCCGACGACCTCGCCCTCCAGATTGAACAGCGGCCCCCCCGAATTCCCGGGATTGATCGCCACGTCCGTCTGAATGAACGGCACGTAATTCTCGTTGTTGTCATCCGGAAGACTGCGTCCCTTGGCACTCACGATGCCGGCGGTGACGGAATAGTTGAAACCGAAGGGTGAGCCGATGGCGAGCACCCATTCCCCCACCTCCAGCTTCCCGGAGCTGCCCACCTCCACCGTCGGCAGCGGCTCGGATGTGACCACCTTCAAGAGCGCGAGGTCGGAACGTTCGTCGAGCCCCACGATATCGGCGGTGAGCTCGCGCCGATCGTTCATGCGAACGATCACCTCCTCGGCTCCCTCCACGACGTGGTAGTTCGTCAGCACGTAACCGTCAGCAGAGATGATGAAGCCGGATCCCAGCGACTGCGGGCGGCGGGGCTGATCGGGAACGAAACGCCGCAGCCAATCCGGTGTGTCCTCTCCCAGCCCATAGTTGCGAGCCGGGCGCACAGTGCTGATGTTGACCACCGCCCCCGCACGTTCTTTGACCAGCCGGGTGAAATCGGGCAGCTCTACGGCGTACGTGCCCGCGCAGAGCAATGTGAGCGTGCTTGCCCACAGCCACGCGAGGGTGATTCGGCGAACCGAAGCAAGCGTCAATGGGATCACGCCTCCGGGCTCCTGCTCGTCACGCGGCCGAGGACCCAGGCCTTGGGCGCCGGATGCGTCCACCTGGCCAATGCCGCCGAGGCCAACCAACCCAACATCAAGCCCGCGAGACCTGCGGCCATGACCGGCAAATCCTGTTGCCCGGCCACGAACCACGATCCCAGCATGCTCGCAGTGGTCAACCCCATGAGCGGCAGCAGATAAACCGTCACCGAAGCGCGCAACAGATCGCTGTCTGCCAGTCCGATCTCGACCTCATCGCCGACACGAAGCGGCGTAGATAGCTCACCAAGGAAGGCATCCAACGCAGCGGGAGTTGCCGTTCGTGAGTCGGGTATCAGCGCCTGGGCACAACCACGGCAAGCAACGCACGGACGCGCGCGATGGCACTCTACCACCGCCCGATCAGAGTCCAGCGAGAGAATTCGACCCGCGGTCGTAATCAAACGTAGAAGCGCCCAGTGACCATGGTGGAACGCAAGAGTATCACCTCGGGACGGTCCTCTTCACCGACGCCGCAATGCGTTTAGCCGTCCCGATGGGGATCTCTCCGACCACGGTCACAAGGCGCGTATGATCCTCGGGTACCTCGAGGGGCTGGGCCACGGCAACCGTGCCACCCCGGCGCGAGACCTGCTCGCCGCCGCCCGTCGCGGGCATGTCCTCGATGAACACCGAAAACGCAGCCAGGCCGTCGTTGTACATCAACGTGTTGACCGATTTCAGCGAGCTGGGGATGCGGCGGATATCCCATGCCGCCATCGAAAACCCTTCCGGCAACCACGCCACGGTCCAGAGCGCCCCGCCACGCCGTGGCGATGCGATCTCCTCGTCCAATGTCAGATGATGAAGAACGAGCCCGGGGCCGGGGGCAGGATCGAGGTCCTCGCGGGCGATGGGCTCACCAATCTCGACCGTGACGAACTGAAACGTCTCGAGTCGCTCACCGTCCGCGTCCATCATCTCGGAGCGCAGCAACAAACCGGTTTGCGTGTCGGCCCAGAGCCGGTATCCGAACCGGTCACCATCGATGGGATCGATCACCAGCTCCACGGCCTCGCGCGATGCAAACCGCCCCATGCGTCCAAGCCTCAGTCGATAGGATTTCGGCAACTCGCCTGAGTAACGCGTGAAGGCACGGGCGAACGGTCCCGACGGAATGCTGTCTTCGAGCTCGAGCAGCTTGTCTCCAGGGGCAAGAATGCATGCCACCTGGTCGCCGTGACGAATGATCTCGCGCGGTGCGCCATCGAGATGAATCAACCGTTCGCGCAGCTCGCCGTCGAGGGTGCCGTGCACCACTCGAAGGGACGACACCTCGTTCCCGTGAACGTAGCTGAACACACCGTCATAGTTGAGCTCGGTGAGCGCTTGATCCATGAGCGCGAGCCACTGCATGGCGTTGCGCCCCCCAACGGTCTCCGCGGCCGCTGCCGAGAGCGAGACCGCGATGCCAAGAAGCACGGTGACTGTCGCCGCGCAGGTCGCCGGTGAAGGCACGCAGACGAAAGCGAGCCGTCTCAGTGGGTGTCGCCTCTTTGGGTATCGCTCATTGGACATCGAAGGAGGCGAACTTGGCGATGGGAATGACGCTCGAGCGATCGTTCAACGCCCGATGCTGGGCATGATGCAGCATGTACGCATCGAGGCGCCGACGATCGCTCACGGCCGCGTTGATGGTCCCGTTGGATATCGAAGGCACCGGACCAACGACCACGTCCGGCCGCGCCTCGTTGCCAGGCACACTCATCATCTGAAATCCGAGCACCACCGCGAGTGCCACCGCTGCTGCGACAGCCACACTGGCCAGTGGCTTCACCCAGCGATTCGCCCCGGGTGCCCCCGCGAGCGATGGTTCGCTGGCCAACGCTTCGCGCAAGCGCAATGTCAGTCGCTCGGAGGCCGGCATGAGCGATTCGCGCCTCATCAGCGCCCCCGCGAGGTGATAGCGGCTCCAGAGCGATATCACCTCGGGATCGCTCTCTGCCTCCTTCAGCAACCGGGCGAGCTCCAGCTCGTCCACCTCGCCATCCATGAGCGCGGAGACGGATTCTTTCAACCGATCGTTCATCATCAGATCTCGCTATACAACATTCCCCGCTGACGTCAAAGATTCAGCAGAGGTTGAATTCTATTGTCGATGGCCTCGCGCGCCCGGAAGATTCGCGAACGCACGGTGCCCACCGGGCAGCTCATCACCTCAGCAATCTGCTCGTAGCTGAGGCCGTAATGTTCTCGCAATGTGACCGCGCTCCTCAGGTCCTCGGGCAGGGCCCCTATCGCCCGTTCAATCTCCACGGCCAATTGTTCGCGCGCCAGGACATTCTCAGGATTCTCGATCTCCGTGAGCGCCTCGCCACCGTTCAAGGATTCCGCCTCCTCGGCATCGACGTCGGTGTCGGGGGGCCGGCGCATCCGTGCTACCAGGTGGTTCTTGGCGGTGTTGATGGCAATCCGGTAGAGCCACGTGTAAAACGCACTATCGCCGCGGAACTTGGGCAGCGCGCGATAGGCCTTGATAAACGCCTCTTGAGCCACGTCCTCGACCTCTTCCGCGTCACGCACGTAGCGGCTCACGAGACCGAGAATCTTGTGCTGATAGCGTGCAAAGAGCAGCTCGAATGCGCGCTTGTCGCCGCGTTGCACGCGCCTGACGAGTTCCTGATCGGTATCCTTCGCGCTCACAGCCGAGTGCTCCCGGCACTGCGTTGCCCGACGACACCGCCTTCTCGCCGCATGGCTAATTCAGACCACAGGATGGGGTAAAAGTTCGCACGTCACGTGCGTTCCGATGGGCAGACAAGAGTGCGGTATTGTGCCCTTGTGGCCTGCCTTATACTAGGCGGCCCCAGCGGCGATGAGAGACCCGTGACACCCCAGCATCTGCACGATGTGCTCGTCATCGGAAGCGGCGCCGCCGGACTGTCTCTGGCGCTGATGCTGCCCGAGAGCGTACGCATTGCGGTACTTTCGAAGGACGGCCTCGAAGAGGGCTCCACGTCATCGGCCCAGGGTGGAATCGCCGCAGTCACGGACGCAGGTGATTCCTTCGAGACGCACACCGAAGATACCCTCAGAGTCGGCTCAGGGCTCTGCCACCGAGATGTCGTGGAGCACACGGTAGCGCATGGACCGGACGTCATCGATTGGCTCGTGAGCCTTGGCATGATCTTTGATCGCGAAGACGGCGAGCTGCATCTCACGCGCGAGGGAGGGCACAGCAGGCGCCGCGTGGTCCACGTGGCAGATGCCACGGGCAAATCCCTGTCGGCGCGTCTCGCGGACGCCGCGCAGCGTGCCGCCAACATCGAGCTGTTCGAGCAGCGCGTGGCCATCGACCTGATGACGAAGCGCAAGCTCGGGCTCACACCGGATGGCTGCATCGGAGCCTATGCCCTCAATCGCGACAGCGGTCGCGTGGAGTCATTTCAGGCAAAGTTCGTTGTGCTCGCCACAGGCGGCGCGAGCAAGGTCTATCTCTACACGACGAACCCGGACGTCTCCACCGGGGATGGCATCGCCATGGCGTGGCGCGCAGGCTGCCGCGTCGCCAACATGGAATTCAATCAATTTCATCCGACGTGCCTGTATCACCCCCACGCGAAGAACTTCTTGATCTCGGAAGCAGTTCGCGGCGAGGGGGGACGGCTCCTGCTCGAGAGCGGCGAGCGCTTCATGACCCGATTCGATGCGCGCGAGGAGCTCGCCCCGCGCGACGTCGGCGCGCGGGCCCTCGACCACCAGATTAATCGTTCGGGTGCGGATTGCGTATATCTCGACATCTCCGAGAAGCCCCCAGAGTTCATCGAAAAACACTTTCCCAATATTCGTGCAGGTTGTCTCGCACTGGGCATCGACATCACCCGCGAGCCGATTCCCGTAGTTCCCGCTGCGCACTACACGTGCGGAGGGGTGATGGTCGACCTCGAGGGGCGCACGGATCTCGATCGACTCTATGCCATTGGCGAGACGAGCTTCACGGGACTTCACGGCGCGAACCGCCTGGCCAGCAACTCTCTTCTCGAGTGTCTCGTCTTCGGCCGGGATGCCGCACGCGACATCTCGAATCGACTCGACGAGGCGCGCGACCCTCCCGCTGCACCGAGCTGGGACGAGAGCCAAGTCACCGACTCCGATGAAGACGTGGTGATATCGCACAACTGGGACGAGCTCAGACGCTTCATGTGGGACTACGTGGGTATCGTTCGTACCAACAAACGACTGGCTCGGGCTGCGCACAGAGTGGATCTCCTCAAACGGGAAATCTTCGAGTTCTACAGCAACTACAAAGTCAGCAACGACCTGTTGGAGCTGCGTAATCTCACGGTAGTTGCCGACCTCATCATCCGCTCGGCAATCGCACGCAAAGAAAGCCGTGGGCTGCACTACACGCTGGACTATCCCGACCCGCACGATCAACCATTCGACACAGTGCTCTCTCCCGTCGATGATGCGGAGGGTTTTCTCGTCGAACCCGTACCGCTTCGGGCCTGAAACGTCACAGCTGCTCTTTGCGGACTCTCTTAAAGAAGAGCACGCAGCAAAAGCAAAGGTTTTGGGAGCGCGGTGGTGGACCACCAAGATGAAGGCGAATTTACTTCGCCGGAGCGCGGAGGAAATTCGCCCGGACGGCGAATTTATGGACAAGAACTAGCCAGTCGGCGAACTTGGTTCGCCGCAGCGTGGGAGGAAGTCGCCAGGCGTGGCAATTTTTGGAATCAAGGCAACCATCTGACGGTTCTCATGAGGCGCCTGAAGCTCGCGACGTCGGTTTGATCCGGCAGGACGAGAACACGGTATCTGGCTTTGCTGGCTTGCGCCCGAAAGGCGAGCACGACAAGCCAGCCACTGAGCCACTGAGGTCCGCTCAGATCCACTGGGACGCTGCGACCATCACGCGTGTCGAGCCACCAGCCATCGCGGTGCCGCAAGCCGATGACCGTGTCGGGATGTTCCAGGCGACAGCGACTGCGCCACGTGTACGCGAAGGACGCAACGATCAGCGGCACGGTAAGTCCAGTCCAGGGCAATGCAGGGACGATTGCGCCAACCAGTGCGAGGGCACCCGCATGGATCGCGATTGTCCATATCGCGAGTCGTCGCGATCGAGTCAGGCCCACCCGCAGGTCGAAGAACTCAACCAAGGATGCGTTCCACCAGCCTTCGCAGCCCCTCGTCATGCGGCTCTGCGCGCCGCTCGAACCAGTCCAGCAGCAATGGATCATCCTCTTCCAGAAGCCGCTCGAAGTCGTCCTGCTCGGTGTCGGACAGCGCCGCAAGCTCCCGCTCCACGAATGGAACCAGCAGGAGATCGAGTTCCAGGAGTCCCCGACGGCTACGCCACCATAGCCGTCTTTGCCGAGAATCCTCCATGACGGTTTGCTCGGGGTGGGGAAAGCCACATTATACTGACATCAATATCGATCAGGACGGCTCCATGGATCCATTGCACGCATACTGGCGTGAGCAGCTCGAGGCACGCGGCGCACATCCCAGACACCGCCACGACGTGGAGTGCCTGTTGTCCACCGGCGACCAAGGGATGGTGGACCTGTCGCATCAGGGCGTGGTCGCGTTTCGCGGGCCCGATGCGCGCGAGTTCCTGCAGGGATATCTCACGTGCGACATCAGCGATGTTGCACCGGAGAACCCACGACTCGGTGCGCTGTGCAATCTTCAGGGAAGGGTCGTCACGAACTTCGTTGCCGTAGAGCGCGACGATGCCATCTGTCTGCGGATGCATCGTTCACTGGTCGCGCCCACCTTCGACGCGTTCGGCAAATACATCCCCTTCTCGAAGAGCACAATGGAGGATGCGAGCGAGGGTTGGATTCGCATCGGACTCCATGACGCGGCACCACTGTTGATGGAGCTTCTCGGGTTCGAGAAAGCCCCCGATCCGCTGTGGTTGGTCCGCGACGAGGCGTTCGCGTTCGAGCTTCCCGACGCTTCGAATCGCTTCGAGCTCTGGATAACGCGCGAAGGTCGCAATCTCGTGGATGCCTTGCTCGAGCGCCTGCCCCTCATGTCGCCCTCGGGGTGGGATCGTCTCGCCATCGATGCG
>JAPULC010000359.1 GCA_027295305.1 Gammaproteobacteria bacterium | reverse complement strand
CCATCGTCTGGATCGTCGTCGTCCGGCTCCTCGACGAAGGTTGCCACGGCTGGTCCGTTCTGACCCTCTGGGGCTTGATGCAGCGCAACCTCGTGTGCGTCATCGAGTTCAGAGGTGTTGACGTACACCGTGATGGATTGGGCCGCCGTGTCGACCGTGGTGCTGGCCTTTGCCGATGCCGTGGTGTTGACAGCCGATATGGTGATGCCGTCACCAACCACCTGCAGCCCAGAGAGATCGTCGAAGAAGAGCTCGATGTCCGGAGGAATGATCTGCCCTCGCACCTCGCCGCCAGGATGGTTCGGCGTGTGCGCATTGAAGTACGACTCGCCGCGGCGCAACCGCTGGTATTGGGCATCGGTGAGTTGCACATCGGTGGCGAACCAATGCGCGGGATCGCCGGCCATTGTCATCATGTCTTCCTGCAAGCCCACTTCGACACCACCATTGTCGCCCGCGAAGGCTTGATGCATATGCGCGGCAATGACTGGTGAGGCGGTATCGATGACGTTGACGTGCATCTGCGCAACGCGTGTGGCCGTGTCCACCGTCATCGCAGCCACGCCGGAGGATGCCACTTGCAGCGCAGGTACCTCCTGACTTCCGGTCATGTCGGCAAGCATCAGATCGACACCACTCGGTATCAACTGTCCGCGAATGTCTATCTCCGGTCCGACCCCGGTGGCCGCGACGTAAAGCGCCCCACTCTGAAGGCGCGAGAGATCTCCGACCGTCAGCCGCGTCCCGTCTGGCACCCGCCATTGGCTCGCATCGACGCCCTGCTCGAGAGCAAGCACAAGCGTTCCCTTTTCGCCGGCGAAGCTGTCACGAATGTCGACGGCCGAGGCCTGCAACGCGGTCAGAACAACGTCACCGGAAAGACTGTCATCGTCCAGGTTCACGGCGAAATTCGCCTCGCCTGTCGCCGCGGATCCGGATGGTGGAATGACCTCGCGTTGCGTGAGGGTCGAGGCAACTAACAACGGAGGCGTGGCGCCGATGACGGTATCGCTTCCGCTACCTCCGCCACCGCAAGCCACGAGACTCGTTAGTAGAAACGCCGTGAGAACGGTGCTCGATAGTGCACGCATCGATCAATGCTCCGTGGTAAAGCTTGAATGACGGGTAAGTGCCGCTGGCTCGTCTGAAGGTTCAATACGTCGGCGTCCTGCGCTCAATTGTTCGTGCCCCTCATCGTGTCGTCGCGTGTGCCACGCGCCAAACACCGTTGTCGAACACCACCATGTCATCTGGGCGTGCGGTACGCTCGGCGCGACGCTTCGCCACATCCGAAGAGGAGGATTGCGAGGCATGTCACGCGGAAGGACTGAAAGTTCATCCGTCAGAGGAAGACGTGAAGCTGCAGGAAGCCGAGGGTCGAATCCTTCAATGGCCCCGGCTCGTTGCCATCACGCAGTCGCACACCGAGCCTCAGTTGCGTGAATGGCACTGGTATGAACTCCCACACTAAGCTGTGACGAACGACGCGGTCGTTACCGCGATCGACATCGGGATCGCTGAACTCGAACGTGTATTTGAGGTTATGGCCCTTGGCCAGCTCCCAATTACTCTCGGCTAGAACGAGGTATTGCTCGGCGATCCCCGCGACGTCCACCCGATCGAACTCGGCGAGCCACGCGATGGGACCTGTCTTGAGCCCCGCGAAAATATTGGCCATCCGCCGATTGGGACCTCGAGCGTCGTTCAGATTCGCGCTCGCCCCCACTCGCCAGCGATTCTCGACGCGCTCGACGCGTAGGCTGTATTGCTTGCCATTGCCTTCTTCGGCGCCGCCGCCATTGCCGTTGGTGACCGCAAGGTTGAGTGACCAGGCTCCCGGCTCGGCTCCGAGCTCGATGCCATCGTCACTGGTGTTGAAATTGATGCCCGTCGCCTGTCGGATGAATGCGGTGTCGTCCTCGAGCCGCCAGCCATAGGGAAGAAAAAAGCGCCCGGCACGCACATAGAAGCTTCCGCCGAGCGGGCGAAATAGTGCCCAGGATTCTCGGCTCACAGTGTTGCCGGGCGCGAGCTTCTGATCGAGATAGAGCTCCACTCTGCCGGGCACCAGAGACACATGTGCATACGCCGTGACGCGTTCGCGCTCGAATCGGAAGTCGTTGTCCAGTTGCTCGAGGCGCCTTGCGGACGCCGACGCGCGCAGATCCGCGCCCACGGAGAGCCTCGGCGTCAGCGCGGTGAGCTCCGTCGGGTTCATCTCGTCGAGTCCCAGAAGGTTGGCGGTCAACTGGGTGTGGGCGTAGCCCGCACCGAACCCGTTGCGCATGCCGCCGCCCGATGGGCTCACGTGGCAGGCCGAGCATTTGAGCCCGCTGCGAACGGCGATGTAGGGCTCGGCCGCCACCTTGACGCCTACGAACGTGGCGATGAGCGCGGTGGCGCCTCCCAAAAGAAGAGTGAAGGCTCGGTTTCTGAGATCCAACGTAGCGCTCCTGACGAGGTATCACCGTGTGTCCCCACGAGAACCTGCAGGGTTCATCTTCTCGGCATTGAACTTTTTCCGCTTCCGGGGGTACTTACCTACTTGGGGGTCATCAATGCACTCATCTGAACCGGCCGACGAAACGCTTCTTCGACGCGTTGCCAAGCGCGACGTGGGTGCGCTCGAGCTTCTCTATGGGCGCTATCACCCACGCGTGTCGCGCTTTCTCCATCGTGTTACCCGGCAGCCGGAACTGATCGAGGAGATCTACAACGATGTGATGTTCGTGGTCTGGCAGAGCGCGGGGAATTTCCGATTTCGCTCCAAGGTCTCCACCCGGATCATGGGTATCGCGTACCGACGCGGTCTGAAGGCGGTCTCTAGAGCGGGTGCTCCAACACTGGCACTCGACATCGACGTAGAAGTCTATGCCTCGCGCGATCGCCATCTCGATGCGTTCGAGAATCGTCGCTGGCTCGAGCGTTTTCTCGCGCAGCTGAGTCCCGAGCACCGTGCTGTGATCGAGCTCACCTACTACCTGGAGCTATCGCAGCAGGAGATCGCCGACATCGTGGGATGCCCGGTCAACACCGTGAAGACACGGGTGTTTCATGCGCGCAAAGCCCTCAAGAATTACCTGTCCCAGGAGCTTCACGAGCTCGAGCGTATTGGGAGGAGAGAAGATGAACGGACGGGATCTCGAGTCGCGAGAATCGCAGGTGGCTAGCCCCGGTGCCGGTGATCGCGCCCCTCTAACCGGCGCGGACCTCGTCGCTGAGCGGCTTCTCGAGGAAGCCATCAAGGGGTATGAGCCTCGGCTCGCTGACCCCGGCGCCGGTTTCGAACGCCTGCGCACACGCATCGAGTCCTCGCAGGCTCCCCGCTACGGGTTGCTTCAATGGATGCGCGCGTCTCACGGATTCCCGGGCTGGATCTGGGCATTGCAGGGGCTGGTCTTCGTGGCGATCTGTACGTGGTGGCTCGCTGGACCCATCGATCAGAAAGCCGAGTTCCGTACACTCACCGACACGCCCGCGAGCGCCGGCGGGCGCCTGGTGCTGCAAGTGGTGTTTGAGCCTGATACCTCCGAACGCGAATTGCGTGAGACGCTTGCGGGCGAACGTGCGGAGATCGTGCGCGGGCCGAGCGCCAATGGCGTCTATCATCTCGCGCTCACGCCTCACCATGTCGGTGACACCGAAGCACTCCTGCATCGCTGGCAGGCGCACAGCGTCGTCCGGTTCGCGGCGTTGAGTCCGGGCACCACGCAATGATGAGATATTTGCTGGTCGTCTGGTTGGTCTGCCTAGGATGCGGTGCGGCAAACGCTCGCGAGGCAAGCGAGCGTCTGATTCTGGTCACCGTGTCGCAGGCGCATTTTCGTCCACATGAGACGCCCTCGCTGTCGCTCAGACGTTATCCATCCAGCGACCGCTATCGCACACCGGCGCACGTGCGCCGAACCGTCAGCCGAATCGCCCGAAGTCATGCCCTCGAGCTCGTGGATGGATGGCCGATTCCGATGCTCGGCGTCTACTG
>JAPULC010000358.1 GCA_027295305.1 Gammaproteobacteria bacterium | reverse complement strand
ATCGGCCAGATAACCGATGAAGCGACCGCCAATTGCAACGAGAAGAAGCACGAGGGTCACGATAGCGAGCGTGCCGAGCACCTGGCGTGTGAGATATCTGGAAACGATCAAGCCAACGACCGACCTTCGACCCTCGTGGCGGCAAAGTCTGCCAGCGATCAGTTCCGACGAACAGATGCACGTTGCGTTGGGTTAAACTTTGGCGCAGCGAAATAACAACGAACCAGGACGCCCCCGCGGGAGCACCGATGCGATTCACGACGAAGACTGGAAAGCCCGAGAACGCCGAGACCGAATGTCTGGTGATTCCGGTGGACGCCGCCAAGCCCGAGGGTGTGGCCGCGGCACTCGATGGCCAGATCAAGGGTCAGCTCGCAAAGATCCTCGCAGCGGGGGATCTAGAGAACAAACCGGGCAAGGTGCTCATGGTGCCGGGGCTCGAAGGTGCCCCCGCGACCAGAGCGCTCCTGGTCGCTCGAGGAAAGTCGAAAGAGCTTGAACCAGGCGAGTATGGCAAGATGGTCGAGGCCGCCGCCACCGCACTTCGAGGCGCCGCCGCCGCAGACGCGCTCTGGTGTCTTGGTGAGGTGCCGGTCAAGGAACGTGACACCTATTGGAAAGTGCGCCTTGCACTGCACTCTCTCTCGTCGCACATCTATCGATTCGATCTGCTGAAGTCGAAGCACGACACGGATACGCCGCTGAAGCTCAAGCGGGTGAGCTTCGCAGTCGCCGACCGGGACGAGCGCACGTCCGTCAATCGCGCGATTCGTCACGGTTCTGGAATCGACGAAGGCATGCGCCTCGCGCGCGACCTCGGCAATTTGCCGAGTAACCATTGCACGCCGAGCGATCTCGCTCGCCAGGCGCGAAAGCTCGCGACGCAATACGAGAGCATCACCACCCGCGTGATCGACGAGCGCAGGATGAAGCAACTCGGCATGGGCTCGTTGCTATCGGTCACGGCGGGCACTCGAGAGCCCGCGCGCCTGATCGTCATGGAATACAAAGGGGGACGCACCCGCCAGGCGCCTCACGTGCTGGTCGGGAAAGGCATCACCTTCGACACCGGTGGCATCAGCCTCAAGCCCCCCGCTGCCATGGACGAGATGAAGTTCGACATGTGCGGTGCGGCATCGGTGATTGGGACCATCGCGGCCTGCGCGAAGATCGAGCTACCCCTGAACATCGTCGGCATCGTGGCCGCCGCCGAGAACATGCCGGGGGACGGCGCGACCAAGCCGGGGGACATCGTGACGTCCATGTCCGGCCTGACCATCGAGATCCTGAACACCGATGCCGAGGGGCGTCTCGTGCTCTGCGATGCCCTCACCTATGCCGAACGCTACAAGCCACGCGCCGTTATCGATGTTGCCACCCTGACCGGCGCCTGCGTGGTCGCCCTCGGGCGTCACGCGTCGGGTATCTTCGCGAACGACGATGGGCTGGCGCGCGAGCTGATGGCCGCGGGGGAATTCACGGGTGATCGCGCGTGGCAGATGCCGCTGTGGGAGGAATACGGCCAGACCCTGCACAGCAACTTCGCAGATGTCGCCAATGTCGGCGGACGCGAAGGTTCGAGCATTGTGGCCGCTTCGTTCCTCTCGCGCTTCGCACGCAAGTTCAAATGGGCGCATCTCGACATTGCCGGCACTGCGTGGTTGACGGGCACCAAGAAAGGCGCCACCGGTCGCCCGGTACCGCTTCTCGTTCAGTTTCTGATGAATCGAGCCAAGGTCGCGCAATGACCCGCGTCGACTTCTATCTGATTCCCGACGTGGACCTGGACGCCCGCGCGCGTTTCGCCTGTCGCATCTGCCACCGGGCTTATGCCCTTGGGAATCGCGTGTACGTTCACACCGAGTCGACGACTGCCGCGCGGTCCTTCGATGAGCTCTTGTGGAGTTACCCGCCGGAGGGCTTCATGCCCCACGGCAGACTGGGCGACGCGATGGCAAAGGGCGCTCCCATCGTGATCGGTAACACGCAAGATCCGGAAACCGATGCCGACGACGTGCTCATCAACCTCACACATGACATCGTGCCGTTTTTCGGACGCTTCGAGCGGCTCGCGGAAATCGTGATCCAGGACGAGGAGTTGCGCGCGCAGGGTAGGAGAAACTACAAGTACTACCGCGATCGCGGCTATCCTTTATTTCATCACGACATCGAGGATTGGCGGGACTGAAATGGCGGAGAAGAAACCCCCTTTGAACCCCGATACCCAGAGCAGGCTGATGGGTGACCTGGAGTCGATCAAGAACCTGCTGGAATCTGACGACGACCAGAATCAGGGCGTAGATGACGACGACGCGCTGAACATCCCGGTGCTCGACGACGTGGTGGACACCAGTACCTCGTCGAAGGACCGCGCGGGCCCGGCGCTGACGAAAGATTCCTGGAAGATGGCGAGCGACGCGTTCATCGCGCACGCAAAGGCGCTGCTTCAGTCGAGGGGGCTGGGCGACCACCTGAGCGAGGTGCAGACCGCGCTCATCGACGCGCTGGTGGACACGCTCAAAGCAGCCGTGGACCAGGAGGTCGAGCACATACGCACGGAGCTTCACACACGGCTACAAGTCGAGCTCGACCACATCAAATCGGAGCTCTCCAACGACGGGGATTGATCGCGTGACCGACCACACGCAGATGGACAACGCGTTCGATCCACATGCCATCGAGCAGGATCTGTATGCCGAGTGGGAGAAGCGCGGGCACTTCGCACCGCGAGGCAACGGCAAGCCTTACTGCATCATGATCCCGCCGCCCAACATCACGGGCAGCCTTCACATGGGCCACGCATTTCAGCACACCGTGATGGATGCGCTGATCCGCTATCACCGCATGAAGGGCAATCAGACACTGTGGCAGATGGGCACCGATCACGCGGGCATTTCCACGCAGATGGTGGTCGAAAACCAGCTGTTGGCACAAGGCCTCAGCCGCGACGACCTCGGGCGCGAAGCGTTCGTCGACAAGGTGTGGGAATGGCGTGAAAAATCCGGCGGCACGATCTCCGAGCAACTTCGCAGAATGGGCTCATCGCTTGATTGGTCCCGCGATCGCTTCACCATGGACGACGGCTTCTCGACCGCGGTGTTGGAGGTGTTCGTTCGCCTCTATGACGAAGGTCTGATTTATCGCGGCACGCGACTCGTCAATTGGGA
>JAPULC010000357.1 GCA_027295305.1 Gammaproteobacteria bacterium | reverse complement strand
TCGTCTGCATGGCGCACGCGGTCAGGAAGATCTCGGGCGAGGAGCAGTGGGAATATTCCTCGAGAAAGTGATGCTCGACCGCCCAGACGTAGTCGAAGCCGAGCTCGTCCGCGAGGCGCACTTGCTCGAAACAGTTGTCGTAGACGGTCTTTTCCTTCTCGGCGTCCCACGGGCGCGGCACGCTGATCTCGTAGAAGATGCCGAATTTCATCCGCTGCCCCCGGTGCTTGCGAGCGCCAGAGCTTACCACACGATTTCAGCGCGCTCGGCGGCGATCAATCGCTGGAATCAATCGATGGTCAGAATCACCTTGCCGACGGTTTCGTTGCTCGCGATCAGTTGATGCGCTTGCTCGGCCTCGGTGATGGGCAGTCGGGTCTCGATGATCGGCTTGATCTTGCCTTCCTCGATGAGCGGCCATACGCGATCTCTGAGTTCGTCCATCACCTGGGACTTTGCCGCAACCGTGCGTGCACGAAGCGTGGAGCCGATGATGCGAAGGCGCTTCACCATCATGAGGCCCAGCGCCACTTCGGCGCTAGCGCCCCCCATGAGACCGATGATGACGAGACGTCCGTCGCGATTCAGGCTACGGAGATTGTCGTTGAGATAGCTGCCCCCCACAGGGTCGAGAATGACATCGACGCCCTCACCCGAGGTCCATTCGGACACCCGATCTGCGAACGACCCTTCGTGGCGATTGACTCCATCTTCGGCACCCAGCGCTTTGCACTGCGCAATCTTCTCTTCACTGCCGGCAGTGACAAAACATGGATTGTTGAATTCGCGACATAGCTGAATGGCCGCAGTGCCCACACCGCTCGCGCCAGCATGCAGCAACACCCGTTCACCCACCTGCGCACGCGCTTCCATGTAGATGTTCAGCCACGCCGTTGCGAAGACTTCCGGCAATGCCGCGGCATCGCGCACCTCGATGCCCCCCGGCACCGGCAACGCCTGACCGGCGTGCACGACGACTCGCTCGGCATACCCTCCGCCGGCAAGCAATGCACACACCTGATCGCCTTCCTTATATGTTCTCACCCCTTCGCCGATGCCGATGACTTCCCCGGCGCACTCGAGCCCGAGTATCTCGCTCGCCCCCGGTGGCGGCGGATAGCCCCCGGCGCGTTGCGCGAGGTCGGCCCGGTTGATGGCCGTAGCGCGATTGCGGATCAGAATCTCGCCCGGGCCTGCGGTGGGATCCTCGACCTCACCCCAGATCAGCTTTCCGTCTTCGACGAGAATGGCCTTCACGGCTGTCCCCCAGTCTTAGAAATTGTGCCAGGCACAACATTCGAGAAATCGTGCCTGGCACAATTTCCATGAACCTTCGCTACCACGACATTCTCATCTTTACGCCGCGGTCGTGGAGGTATTGCTTCAATTCGCTGCAGCGGTACTCGCCGAAGTGCACCATGCTCGCGACCAATGCGGCATCGGCGTGGCCCTCGCTCAGCACGTCGTAGAGATGCTCAGGCAACCCGGCGCCGCCGGACGCAATGACGGGGACGCGCACTGCATCGGCAATCATGCGCGTGAGCTTCAACTCGTAGCCTTCACGCGTGCCGTCGGCATCGATGGAATTGACCACCATCTCCCCTGCCCCGAGGGCCTCGCCCCGCTTCGTCCATTCCAGCGCATCGATGCCCATGGGGGTTCGGCCGCCGTTGATCACGATCTCGTAGCCGGACGGTATTTCCTTCGACGCCTCCACCGCACGAATGTCCATCGAGAGCACGACGTTCTGGCTGCCGATGGCCGTCGCACATTCGGAGATCAGATCCGGTCGCTGCACTGCGGCGCTGTTGACGTTGATCTTCTCTGCACCGGCAAGACGCAGGTCGGTGGCGTCCTCGACGCTTCGCACCCCGCCGCCCACCGACAACGGAATGAACACTTCCCTTGCCACGGCTTCGACGAACTCCAGCAGAATCCTGCGCTTGTCGCTGCTTGCCGTGATGTCGTAGAACACGAGCTCGTCGAGGCCATCGGCGTAGTATTCCCTCGCCTTGGCCACCGGATCGCCGATATCGCGGGTGTCGACGAACTTGACGCTCTTCGCGAGCTTGCCATCGCGCACGTCGAGACAAGCGATGAGACGTTTGCTCAGCATCGTTTCACCCCGAGCCGGTCGAAGGGGCCTGCCCTGAGCCAGCCGAAAGGGTCACTGCCCATCCTGTAGCTTCCCGTCCCAGGAAAAGAAGCGCGACAACAACTCGAGGCCGACGCGACCGCTCTTCTCCGGGTGAAACTGAGTGGCGAAGTAGTTGCCGTGCCCCGCTGCGCTGCAGAACTCCCCCTCGTAGTCGGTGAGCGCATAGATGTCACCGACATTGGCCGGCGCAGGATGGTACGCATGCACGAAATAGAACTCGTCCCCCGCCTCGACGCCCTCGAGCACTGGATGTGATTGGACGACCTTCACCTCGTTCCATCCCATGTGCGGGATCTTTCGCATTGGATCGTCGAAGCGGAACCGCTTCACCTCCCCCGGGATCAAGCCAAGCGTTACCTGATCGTTCTCTTCGGAATGATCCAACGAAATCTGAAGGCCGAGACAGATGCCGAGCATCGGCGTTCCGTTTGCAAACGCATGCTTCAAAGCCACGTCCAGTTTTCGCTCGCGCAATGTGCGCATGGCGCTGCCAGCCGCACCTACACCTGGGAAGATGATGCGCGCGGCGTGCGCCACTGCAGAGCCGTCAGACGTGATGCAGGCGTCGAAACCTACCTCCGCACATGCGCGCTGCACGCTGCGAAGATTGCCGGCGTCATAATCGACGATGACATTCATGGCGGATGACAGTTCAAGGGAGCGCGGATACTATCCGATTCGCTGCCAACTACCAAGGAACCGAGGTTGTCGAAAGCCCTGCTCCTGGTGAACCTCGGCTCTCCCGAGGCGCCGGACGAGGAATCGCTCAAACGTTATCTGAACGAGTTCCTGATGGACCGTTACGTGATCGACACACCATGGCCGATCCGCAGGTTCGTGCTCTCCGCTTTCATTCTCCCGCGACGTCCCGCGCAGAGCGCTGCGGCTTATCGCAGCATTTGGACCGACGAGGGCTCGCCACTGATCGCGCACACCCACGCGCTTGCCAACGCCATTGCAGTACGGGTCGAGATGCCCACGACCTGGGCAATGCGTTACGGGGACCCGAGCATTGAAGATGCACTCTCGACGCTTGCAGCAATCCCGGGAGTCGACACCATCCGTCTCGTCCCGCTTTACCCGCATCACGCCATGTCCACGCGCACCAGCACCATCGAAGCCGCCCTGCGAGTGCTTCGCGAGCTCGGGGTATCGATTCGCCTGGAGGTGCTTGCGCCGTTCTACCATCGACCGCAATACGTTGGCGCGTTGGCGGCAGCCGCATCGGGACATCTTGCGGCGGACCTCGATCACGTGCTGTTCAGCTATCACGGCCTGCCGGAACGCCATCTGCGCAAGTCCGATCCCACGGGGAAGCACTGTCTCGGGTCACCGGATTGCTGTGCCACGCCGTCCAGCGCTCACGCAACCTGCTATCGCCATCAGGTGTTGGCCACGACAGCCGCCGTCGCAGATGCCTTGTCGTTGGCGGCGGGTCAATACAGCACATCGTTTCAGTCGCGGTTGGGACGACTCCCCTGGCTTCGCCCGTATACCGACGAGGTGCTGGCCGAGCTTCCCGGACGTGGCGTGAAAAAGCTCGCCGTGATCTGCCCTGCCTTCGTCGCCGACAATCTCGAAACCCTCGAAGAGATGGGAATTCGCGGGCGCGAGACGTTCCTCGGGCAGGGTGGCGAGCGATTCACCCTGGTGCCATGCCTGAACGAGCACCCGCAGTGGATCGACGCATTGACGGGTTTTGCGCAAGGCGAGGAAGGTTGGGAGGTATTCGAGGTCTGAAGAGCCAGGTTCGCATCGGCACGGTGCCTTTGCCCGACCATTGCCTGATGCCTTTGCCCGACCATTGCCTTCTGATATGTTCGGGGGGCGCGATGCAAAGGGGCTCCACATGGATCTGAAATCGCTGCTCAAAGCACTCGTTCAGCACGGCGGCTCGGATCTCTACCTCACCACCGGCGCGCCGCCGAGCGCGAAGATTCACGGAAAGCTGCACCACCTGGGCAAGGAGATCCTCGAGCCGGGCGTGGTGCACGATGTGGCTTACGGCGTTATGGACGAAGCCCAGATCCGTGATTTCGAGAGGAAGCCCGAGATGAACCTCGCGATCGCCGAGGCAGGCATCGGGCGCTTTCGCGTGAATATCTTCAGGCAGCGCCACGAAACCTCGATGGTGATCCGCGCCATCACGGACGACATTCCCTCGCTGGAGTCGCTGGGTCTCCCGCCCATCGTGAAGCGGCTGGTCATGCAGAAGCGCGGCCTGATTCTATTCGTCGGCGCGACGGGATCGGGCAAGTCGACGTCACTCGCTGCGCTCATCGACTATCGCAACGCCCACTCGGCTGGACACATCATCACCATCGAGGACCCGGTGGAATTCGTGCACTCGCACAAGAAGAGCATCGTCAATCAGCGCGAGGTCGGCGTAGACACCGACTCGTATCAGGATGCGC
>JAPULC010000356.1 GCA_027295305.1 Gammaproteobacteria bacterium | reverse complement strand
GAATAGCGTTAGTTAGTTCCTGTCCCGAAAGGCACAGGAACTAACGTCCGGGACAGGGATGTCGCGCCAGCCTTGCGGCGGGCGTAAGCAGGACCGCTTTTTACGGAGCCTTTTACGGAAGAGCGCGCAGCAAAAAGCAAGGGCCTGGGAGCGCGGTGGGAGACCACCAAGATGAAGGCGAACTTGCTTCGCCGCAGCGTTGGAGAAGATTCGCCCGGATGGCGAATTTCGTGACAGGAACTAGTTAGGCTAGCCCGCCGCGCTCTGGGACGCGCGAAGGTCGGTGATGACCGACGACAGCGCGCGCTCGAAGAGCGCGCTGTCGTCCAGCAGCGTAATCTCGTCTTTGGCGAGGCGTGCCACTACGTCATCGCAGGTCATGGCGGCTACCTTCATTCCCCGTCGGTTGGCGAACACGTATCGGTCGCCGGGGTCCACGATTCCCACGAGCTTGCAACGCTGAGAGACCCCCGACCCGTCCCGGTATTCCACCCAGCTGCCCTCGGATAGATCCTTCGCCTGGGCCATAAAGGCCGGATCGACGAGTTCCTGTGTCGCCGCCGATTCCGGCTCCGACATCGGCACCTCGATCTCCTCGGTGGGTACGGTTTCTTCCGTCCAGCCATCTTCGTTCGACATCGACGCTGGGTCTTTGCGTTCCGACGCGGCGTCATCGCGCTCGATGATGAGATCGAGCGGGGTGGTCACGAGGGCAAGTTCGCGCTCAGTGGTCTGTTGATCCTGTGTGACCCGGGCTAGACCCTTGCGCAGATTGGCTTCGAGCTCCACGCGGAGATTTCGCCGGAACGCTCGGTCGTCCTCCGCCGTCAACGGTTGTACGCACCAGAGCAGGTCATCCAGCACCTGCAGCATCTGGTTCCACGTCTGGCTCTCGGTGCTCTCGCGCACGTGCACATGGATCAAGACACGCTGCCAGACGTTGTGGATGAACTCTGCGACCGATTGCGGCATCCGCAGACCACCCATCTTACGACCCACGCGTTGTCGAACTTCCTTGCGCGCGTCGTCGGTTTTTGCACGGCCGATCTCGGATTGGCGCAAGCGTTGCTCGACCATCTGGGTCTTGCGTCGGTCGCGTGCGATGAACTCACGCAGCTCCGCCAGCAGCACCTCCCACAGCCCCACGTCCTGCTCGAACTGGTTCAGAATTCGCTCGATGATGGACTCAACTTTCTCGTAGAGCGCATCGCGCCTGAGCTCGCCGCTGGCGCTCCATCCAATGCCCGCACTGGAAAGCTCGTTCAGCAGCTGTCTCGCGGGATGGCCGGGCTGGGAGAAGAATGCGTGATCCATCAGCGCTACCTTCAGCAGCGGGATCTGAAGACGGCCGATGAGCGCCTTCATCGGTATAGCGAGATTGTGGTCGTTGAGAATGAAGTTGAACAACATTCCGATCAGATTCACGGCGTCTTCATCAGGACGTGTGAGCTGTCCCTGCTGCGAAGCCACGAGTTCGTCGAAGTCCACCATCGAAGGCGTTGCCAATGGATCCAATGGCATTGCCGATGCGCTCGCCTGAACCTGAGACAGTGCACCCATGAACTCCTGAGTCGAGACCATGGGGCCCAGGGCTCGAGCCGGACCCTGCTGAGAGCTGTGCATCAATTGGCGTAGGCCGTCGAAATCCATCTGCGTCCCGCCCATCGGCGCCTGACTCTTGGAGCCTGCGGCACGTGGGGGTGCGGAGCCTTCGGTGGCGCTCGAGTGCTCGGTGCGGCGTCGCAGGTTGCGAACATCGCGCAGCACACCGGCACCGGTGAGTATTGCGTCGACGCTTTCATAGATGGGCGCAAGCTTCGCGAGCACGTGACGTTCGAACAGCTTGAACAGAATGAGACGGACGCGGATGTCCACTTCGAGCTGATCGGCGGCGCGGCCGAACGATTCCGAGAGCTTTCTCGGCCCCAGAGGATTGTTCGACTCGTCGATCGTCACCGAATTGAGCAGTGAATCGAGACGCGTGCTCACGGCGAAAAGAGCCATGCTGTGCTGACTCTGAGCCTTGGAGACCATGCCGGAGATGGCTACGGAGACCTCCAGCTCATCGTTCTCCACCAGTGCGAGATTCGCATCCTCGTGGTCGTCGAGCCCGTCGGGGAAAGCCGATTGCGGCGTGTCGGCTTCCAGCAGACGTTTGAACTGGTTTCGGTAGGCTTGCTTGAAGCCGCGCATGATGCGCAACCGCTTGAGCCGGATGTCGCGCATGGCATCGATGTACCGATGCTGATCAGCGTTGCGATCCGAGCGGTCCGCGAGCTCGAAGAGGGTATCGTCCGTATTGTCGAACAGGCCCTCGAGCACCGCCTCGAGCTGCTGCTCGGCACTGTCACGTACGGCTTCGATCAGCTGTTTCGGGTCGGGCCCTTTGCGCCG
The DNA here is from genome assembly GCA_027295305.1 of Gammaproteobacteria bacterium. Taxonomy (GTDB): domain Bacteria; phylum Pseudomonadota; class Gammaproteobacteria; order Pseudomonadales; family Azotimanducaceae; genus JAPULC01. The sequence goes on along the minus strand of JAPULC010000356.1, from coordinate 5,632 downwards.
CCCATCCGGCGGCGTAAATGCGACCACGTTGTCACCACGTGTCACACGCGCATCCCCACTGTGACCACTGCGTCCTTCAATAAAGATAGTCTGCCGGGTGCAATGTGGCGCTGGGCCCGCGATCGGTTATGAGACGTCGGTCACGATCCAGGGGAGAAGCAGGGCAAGTCCGGGGATCAGGGTACCTGGAGGCGGAGATGGTAGCGCTCCCACTCCTCGGCATCGGTGGCTGGGCCCTGGCTCAGCTGAACGCCGATGTACCAGGCGCCATCTTCGGTTTCGCGGGTCCAACGCACTTCTCCCGTCAGGAAGAATTTGCCGGGTCGACTGTGGACATCCACCCAGAGGTCCACGGAGCTGCCCGTGGGGATCTCGCGATCCGTGGTGAACTGCAGGCCTCCGACCGATACGTTGTCCGCGATACCGGCGATGGTGATGCCTACGAGAGCAGGGCGCTCCGGGGCGGCTACGATCTGTGCGAACAGGCGATCGCGGCTCTCGGTCCGGAGGTGCCGACGTCGGTCGCGCACCACACGTCCAAGATGTGCAGGTTCCATCCCGCGGCGAAGCCGCACGGCACTGAGATCGACTACGTTGGACACCGCTGGCGAAGTCATGATGGCTCCTCGTTGCTCCGTTCGTGCATCTGACTGCCCGCATAGAGGACTGCCAGAATCGTGCCAAATCGACGGGCAACCTTGTTATTTGTGTATTAACAATAGGTTATAAGCTATTTATGAACCAAACTATGAAGATCAGATCAAGACAGGGTGACGTTCTTAAGTCTCTGGCTGACCCGCGGCTTCACTTATAATCCACGCCGTGGACCAAGCCCGAAGAACATTTCGCGAGCAACTGGAAACCGCGTGGGCTAAGAACGACTCGCTGCTCTGTGTTGGCCTCGATCCCGATCTGGAACATCTACCCCCTCATCTGTTGCGTAAGGCCCAGCCGATCTTCGCCTTCAACAGATCCATCGTGGATGCCACGGCGGACCTGGTCTGCGCATACAAGCCTCAGATTGCTCACTATTCCGCCGTCGGAGCAGAACATGAGCTCGAGCGCACCATTCAATACATCCACGAATGCCATCCCGACATCCCTGTGATCCTGGATGCGAAACGCGGGGATATCGGCAGCACGGCAGTGATGTACGCCCGGGAGGCCTTCGAGCGATACGATGCCGACGCGGTGACCGTGAATCCTTATCTTGGCTACGATGCGCTCGAGCCATTTCTCGCCCATGCGCGCCGTGGAATTCTGGTGCTGTGCCGGACGAGCAATCCAGGCGGCCGCGCCATTCAAGGCGACAGCGATTCGAAGGGCGGCAACGACTCGGATCCTCTCTACCTCAGGATCGCGCGTCTGGGGGCCCAGGAGTGGGATGAGCACGGCAATGTCAACTTCGTGGTGGGTGCCACCGAGCCCGAGGCGCTGGCCCGGGTGCGTGCGGTGATTGGGGAGCGGGCAATCCTGGTGCCCGGCATCGGGGCCCAGGGAGGCGATCCGGAAGCCGTGGTTGCGGCAGGTCTCGACAGCCGCGGAACGGGGCTGGTGATCAGCTCTTCACGCGCGCTCCTCTACGCCGACGATGGCTTGCAGTTCGCGGAGGCTGCCCGGGATGTGGCTACCCGCACACGACGCGAGATCAATGAGGCACGACAACAAATCGGGGTTTGACAGGAGAGTAGGGGTGAGAAGATGAAAGTGGGGACGATATTGAGTGCGGGGGTGCTCCTGCTCGGATCGATGCTGGTTGCTGCAGCAGCACAGGCGGGCTGGAGCCTCGATGGCTCCGAATCGTATCTGAGCTTCGTGAGCACCAAGAACAGCGACGTGGCGGAGGCACATGCCTTCATCGCGTTGCGTGGCAGCGTCTCCGACGACGGTGCGTCGAATCTGGTGGTGGAGCTTGCGTCGGTACACACGCTGATTGCCATTCGCGACGAGCGCATGCGCGATCTGCTGTTCGAGGCAGGGAGGTTCCCGGTGGCCACGTTCTCGACTCAGATCGATCTGGCCGCCATGCTCGCCATGGCTCCAGGAGAGACCCACTCGACAACGATCGTGGGAGAGCTGGACCTGCATGGCGTGGCGAGTGCAGTTCGGGTCGAGGTGGCCGTGGGGAGAATCGGCGAGGATCGTTTCAACGTCGTCACCCGAAAGCCTTTCATCGTCCTGGCGGGAAGTCACGCGCTTCTCGACGGCATCGAACGTCTCAGGGAGATCGCTGGGCTCAAGATGATCAGCTTGGCGGTTCCCATCTCGTTCTCGCTTCAATTCGTGCGCGACTGACGCGATAACGCTTGTCGAGCGAATCCAAACGGCCCGGTAGGAGCGGCTTCCAGCCGCGATTCCAACGGCTGCAGGAGATCGACCAATCGCGGCCGGAGGCCGCTCCTACGGCGAGATGCTGTCGAGTCGATTGGGGGTGTGCCTGTGGTGCCTCAATGGTCGAGCATCAAAGGTCGAACTGCGCCCACACCGGGCAATGATCCGATGGCTTGTCCATGGATCGGATGTCGTAGTCGATCCCGGCTTCGGTCAATCGCGCCGTGAGGGATGCGGAGGCGAGCAGAAGATCGATACGCAGTCCACGTTTGGGTTTTCGCTCGAACCCGCGGATCCGGTAGTCGAACCATGAAAACCGCGCGTCCTCGGTGGGGTGCACCACGCGATAGGTATCTGCGAGGCCCCAGCCCAGCATCGCGTTCAGCCAGGCGCGCTCTTCGGGCAGAAAGCTGCTCTTGCCCCGCGCAAGCCAACGTTCCTTGTTTTCTTTGCTGATGCCGATATCGAGGTCCACGGGGGCAACGTTCATGTCGCCAGCGACCATGACGGGGTCATCAGGGTCGCAATGCTCTTGTAGATAACGCTGCACCCCGGCATAGAACTGCTCTTTACCTCGGAACTTCAGCGTATCGTCGCGTGACCCGCCCTGCGGGAAGTAGCCGTTGATGAATCTGAGCCGCTTGCCGTCAGGCAGCGGATATTCGACGGCCATGAAGCGCCGCTGATCGTCTTCGCGCGTTCGCGCGCAGCCATCCCACGGCAGACCCGTAACGACTTTCCCGGGGGTGTTGCGCGTCATCACGGCCACTCCGTAGTGACCTTTCTGGCCGTGGATGTGGACCGCGTAGCCCAGTTCCTCGACCGCCTCACGCGGGAACTCGTCGTCGGCCACCTTGGTCTCCTGCAGAGCGATGACCTCGGGGTCGTGCTTATCCACGATGGCCCGAAGCTGATGAAGACGCGCACGAATGCCATTGATGTTGAACGACACGAGCCTCACGGGCGCAGATATCCGAGATGCTCGAGCTTCAGCAGCACGGCCTGAGCCGCCGCCTCCGGCGTGAGCTCACTCGTATCGAGACGCAGCTCGGGGGATTCGGGTATCTCGTAGGGGTCGCTGATGCCTGTGAATTCTTTCAGCAATCCCGCGCGAGCCTTCGCATAGAGGCCCTTGCGGTCTCGCGCTTCGCAGACCTCCAGCGGTGTTGCGACGTGGACCTCGATGAAACCGCCGTGAGCCTCCACCATCTCGCGCATTTGAAGCCGCGTCTGCAGATAGGGTGAGATGGGTGCGCAGATGGCGATGCCGCGATGCTTTGTGATCTCGCTTGCCACGAAGCCGATGCGGAGGTTGTTCAGATCGCGATGCGCGCGCGACCACCCGAGCTCGCTCGAGAGATGCTTTCGCACCACGTCGCCGTCGAGCAATGTCACCTGGCGCCCACCGCCCAGCGCCATGAGCTTGGCCATGACCGTGCGCGCAACCGTCGACTTTCCTGCTCCTGACAGACCGGTGAATAGAATCGTGAATCCCTGACGATCCTTCGCTGGGTATGCATTTCTGAGCTCGGGCACGAGCTCCGGCCAAACGAGCCAATCGGGCAATGCATCGCCGTCCAGCAGGCGCGCTTCGAGGGCATGTTTCACGGGGGTGGAGGTCTCGACGTAACGCCGGCTCGACGAGTCCCATAGCACCGGCTTGGCCTGACGGATCTGGACGCCGTAAGCCTCGTGTGCGTGTGCGATGAATTGCTCATCGACACCGTCCTCGTTGCCGACGATCAGAAAATGCGAACAGCCGTAGTTCTTCTGCACACACAGGCGATGCAGCAACGCGCGGCTGCCGGGAAGCGTTGCCACCGAAGGAACGATATTCAGCTCCGCTCTCTGGTGAAGAAAGTGGTGGTGCGCGCAGCGGAAGCTTTCGATCTTGGCAATGTCCACCGCCGTGGGAGGTAGCGCGACGTTCAGCTCCAGCTGCAGCAGCAGATTGATCTCCTGCTCGCGACACGATTCGCTCACCACGTGATGATCGGGACGCAGGAGAAAATCGCTCGACTGATACGCGAGCACGCGCGTCCAGCCCACGCGTTCGAACAATGCACGCACCTCGGCGGGTGGACGCCGATGCTCGGGATAGTCGAAACGGGGCGGAAGCTCGATGCCGGTGAGTTGGCCCCCCACATAAATGGGGTTTCGCTGCGCGGACCAGGCGAGAGCTGCGCAATGTTGCGGCTCTTCAAAGAGCGTCTGCGTCTCGCGGTCACGATCCGCCTGCCAGATGTCCGAGACATCGAGAATCGCCACCGGCGAGCCTTCGGCATCACGAAGTGCGATGCGCGATCCTGCCTTCAGCTCGTCGGCGAAGTCCGTGCCGACATCGAGCACCACCGGCCAGCTCCAGGCCACGCCGTTCTCAGCCAGATGCCCGCTTTCCAGCACCGATGTGTAGTCCTCCTTCCCCAGAAACCCGTCGAGCGGCGAATACGCGCCGGTCAGAATCTGCTCCACATCGCAGAGCTGCCCCGCGGTGAGATCCCAGGAGGGAAGATCCTTGCAAGCGCTGCGTAGCTCCCGCACCTCGGCCTCATCCGTGAGCAGGTGTTGCAGAGCGCCGCCGTGAGGTGCGATCAGACCTGCCATGGTTCACTCTTCCTCCAGCGTGTTTGATTTGAGATCACAGATTGTTTTCTCTTGATGACGGGCTGCGATTGGCCTTGCGGCGCTATCCGCTGGCGTACTGGCGCATCATCTGTTTCGCAATGATGGTCTGCTGGATCTGGCTCGTCCCCTCATAGATTCGAAACAGTCGCACGTCACGGTAGAAACGCTCGATCCCGTACTCTTCCATGTATCCGGCACCGCCGAAGATCTGCACGGCACGATCCGCCACGCGCCCGACCATCTCGGTGGCGAAGAGCTTGCAGCACGAAGCGAGCATGGTGACATCTTCTCCCGCATCTCGGCGCCCGGCGGCGTCCATCACCATGGTGCGCGCGGCATAGGCTTCGCTCTGGCTGTCCGCAAGCATCGCCTGAATCAGCTGGAACTCGGCGAGGGGTTGGCCGAACTGTTTGCGTTCGCTCGCATACTCGAGGGCATCGCGGATCAGCCGTTCGGCGCAGCCCACGCTCACCGCGCTGATGTGAAGTCGGCCGCGGTTCAGGGTCTTCATCGCCGTGAGGAAGCCGCGGTTCTCGTTCTCGGGGCCGCCTAGAAGCGCCTTCGCCGGCACCCGGCAATCCTCGAAGATCACGTCACAGACATGCGCCCCCTGCTGCCCCATCTTGCGGTTCGGCGGACCCAGCGAGATGCCCGGCGTATCGCTGTCGATGATGAA
>JAPULC010000355.1 GCA_027295305.1 Gammaproteobacteria bacterium | reverse complement strand
TCCACCCGTCGCGCCTGTTCCACCAACGCCTCGATCGAGGTTGCGCTCGCCATGATTCCGATTCGCATGGACTGCTCCCTTTCTCTCATTGATTGCCTGTGCGCTATAGGGTGTCGCAGAAGCCGGGTTCTTGGCAACATGGAGCTATCGTCGGGTCGCCTCGACTCGACCCGAAGGGGAGAGCGCCGTGGAGGTCAGTGATTTTCCGGAGATTCGAGGCGAGTTTCAGCGCCGGGTAGAGCGCATCGTCTGGTGCAACGTCGCGACCATGGACCGCCGGGACCGCCCGCGCAGCAGAATTCTGCACCCGGTGTGGGAGTACCCCGAAGACCAGCCCGTCGGCTGGATCGCTACCGGTCGGCACACGCTCAAGGCCAAGCATCTGGATCGCAATCCATTCGTGTCGCTCACCTACTGGGATCCCGAGCACGAGCAGGTGATGGCGGAATGTCGCGCGTCCTGGGAGGACGACCCGGATGAGAAGGCTCGGATCTGGAATCTGATCTGCTCGGCCCCCGAACCCGTGGGCTATGACCTCAACATGTTCTGGCCCGGCGGCTTGGATGATCCCAACTTCGGGGCCATGAAGCTCCAGCCGTGGCGCCTGGAGCTGTGGTCCCTCGCGGCGCTCGCCCGACGCGAAGAGCCCAAGGTCTGGCGACAGGAGGTCTGACAAGCGCCGGGAATTGCGGAATAATGCGCGGCTTGCCGTTCACTTGCCGCTCGGAGGGGGGCGCACAGACGATGGCAGAACAAGAAACCATTGCGATTCTCGGCGGGACCGGAGATCTCGGCACCGGGCTCGCGATGCGGTGGTCGAAGGCGGGATATCGCATCGTCATCGGCTCACGCACCCTGGAAAAGGCCCGCAATGCAGTGGCGAACCTGCACGCCATCAGCCCTGAAACGCCGGCCGAGGCCATGGAGAATCCCGACGCAGCGAAGGCCGGTGACATCGTCGTGCTCACCGTACCCTTCGCCCATCAACTCTCGACACTGGAGAGCGTCAAAAGCGGACTCGCCGGGAAGATCCTCATCGACGTCTCGGTGCCGCTGATTCCGCCCAGGGTGGGGACGGTGCAACTCCCCGAGGCGGGCTCAGCCGGCAAACAGGCACAGGACTTTCTCGGCGACGCCGTGATGGTGGTTTCCGCCTTTCAGAACGTGGCCGCCCACCTTCTTCAGAAAGACGTCAAGATCGAATGCGACGTGCTCGTCGCCGGCAACAAACGCAATGCTCGGGACAAGGTCATTGCTCTGGCGGAAGCTGCAGGCATGACCGCCTGGCATGCAGGACCCATCGAAAACGCCGCGGCCGCCGAGGCGCTGACTTCGGTGCTGATCCAGGTCAACCGCCGACACGACATCTCTCACTCCGGCATCAAGATCGTCGGCCAGGACGAGCGCTGAGATGGCATCCGCACTCAAAGGTAATGAGTTGCGGCTCCACGCACTGCGCGACATTCCACTCGTACACGAGGGCGACGACATCACCTCGATGATGCTCGCGGCGATTGCGCGAGACGAATTGACGGTGGACGACGGCGACGTGCTGGCGGTCGCGCAAAAGATCGTGTCCAAAACGGAGGGGCGCACCGTCCATCTCGCCGACGTGACCGCGTCCGCGGAGGCCATCGCGCTGGCCGACGAGCTCGAGAAGGATCCGCGACTCGTCGAGCTGATCCTGGCACAGTCCGACGAGGTGGTGCGCACGCGTCCCGGGGTCCTCATCGTGCGCCACAAGCTCGGCTTCGTTCATGCCCACGCCGGCATCGATCAATCCAATGTCGATCACGCCGATGGTGACTCCGCCCTCTTACTGCCGGAAGATCCCGATGGCTCCGCCCGCGCCATTCACGAAGCCATTCGCAAGCAAACGGGACACAACGTCGGCGTGCTGATCGTCGACAGCATGAATCGCCCGCATCGGCTCGGCACGATTGGCACGGCTATCGGCAGTGCGGGCATCACGGTGCTGGACGATCTTCGCGGCACGGACGATCTGTTCGGACGCGAGCTCAAAGTGAGCATCACCTCGCGCGCCGACTCTCTGGCCGCCGCGGCGAACTTCCTCATGGGTGAAGCGGACGAACAGGTGCCCGCCGTGTTGATCAAGGGGCTCCCGGAAGAAGACAGCGACGCGAAGGCAAGCGAGCTGATCCGTCCGTTGGAAGACGATCTGTTTCGCTGATGCGGCGGGCATGTACTTAGCACTAACGGGAGGGGTGGGGGGCGCCAAGCTCGCCCTCGGACTCGCGCACGTCCTGTCGCCGGACGAGTTGGTGTTCATGGCAAACACCGGCGACGACTTCTCGCATTTCGGGCTGCACATCTGCCCCGACCTCGACACGCTGATGTATACCCTCTGCGGTGAAGCAAATCCCGATAGCGGCTGGGGACGACAGAGCGAGACCTGGCAGTTCATGGGGGCACTTCGCGCATTCGGAGGAGAGGACTGGTTCAAGCTCGGCGATCGCGATCTTGCGACGCACCTGGTGAGAACCCAACGCTTGAACGAAGGGGCAACACTCACCGAGGTGACCCGAGACCTCTGCCGGCACCTCGGAATCGAGCACGAGGTGTACCCCATGTCGGACGACCCGGTGCCCACTATCGTCGAGACAGCGGACGGCGAGCTGCCGTTTCAACACTATTTCGTGCGAGACCGTTGCGCGCCGAGCGTCACGGGGTTTCGCTTCGACGGGATCGAGACAGCGCGTCCGTCCGAGCCCATCATGCAGCTCGTGAGCGAGGGTCGTATCGACGGGGTCGTCATCTGCCCCTCGAACCCGTTTGTGAGTGTCGACCCCATGCTGCATTTGCCGGGCATGCGAGGGGCACTCGAAGCGAGCGGCGCACCGGTCGTTGCGGTCTCACCCATCGTCGGTGGTCGAGCCATCAAGGGGCCGACAGCGAAAATGATGCGCGAGCTCCGTCTGCCCACGACTGCCGTAGAGGTGGCTCGACATTACGGGGGCCTGCTCGACGGATTCGTTCTCGACGCGTGCGATCAGCACCTCGTTGCCGAGATAGAAGCCATGGGATGTCGCGCTATCGCCACTCAGAGCGTCATGGTAACTTTGGAGGACCGCATCGGGCTTGCCCGCGACACTCTCAAGTTTCTCGAGACCTTCAAGTGACGACGGAAATCTGGGGGCTCATACCCCTCAAGGCGCTGAACTTCGCCAAACAGCGATTAGCGGGAAGCCTCGCGCCAGAAGAGCGGGCGGGGCTTTTCATGTCCATGGTGAGAGACGTGGTGCGGGCTCTCCAGGCAGCACGCAGCATCAGCCGTGTCGTCATCGTGACCGCAGACCGCGACGCTTACGGAAGCCTTGCGTCGGATCACGTCGAGCTCATCGACGAACGTCCAGGCGGACTGTCTCGAGCCGTGGAGGACGCCGCCCGCTATGCGGGAGAACGCGGCGCCACCGGCATCGTCATGCTGCCCGGGGATCTACCACTGGTGACAGCCGAGGACATCGATGTCATGGCGGAATTGGTCACACACCAGCCGGCCATCGCGATTTCACCGGACGTGGACGAGAACGGCACCAATTGCATTGCGGTATCACCCCCGGATCTCATGCGTTATCACTTCGGAGGGGGCAGCTTTCATCGCCATTGCCATGAGGCCCGAGCGCGAGGTGCCGCGCCCACCGTGAAGCACCTTCCCGGGCTCGCTTTGGACGTGGATACGGTGGCGGACCTCGCATGGCTGCTGGATCGCCTCGACGAGACCCCCGTCCACAGCTGCACACGGGCATACGTGATATCTCACGATATGGCTTCTCGGCTGGGCCATCCTCATAATACGCGCTCACTCAGCAGAAAAGCCTGAAGGAGAACAAGGGGGGATGTGGGAACCGGTGGATATCGTCGCGCGCGCGCTGGAAGGCTTGAGGCCCAGCGAGGATCAAGCCCTCGCACTCGCTGATTTCCGCGATACCCCGGCGCTGACCCGCGCCGCCCGGGAACTGCGGGACCGCTACCACGGCAATCGTGTCACCTTCTCGAAGAAGGTCTTCATTCCCCTCACCCAGCTCTGTCGCGACGTCTGCCACTACTGCACCTTCGCCCAGACCCCGCGCAAGCTCGAGCAGCCGTACATGTCCCTCGATCAGGTGCTGGCAATCGCCGAGCAAGGCGCACGGGCGGGCTGCAAAGAGGCGCTCTTCACCCTTGGCGAGAAACCGGAGCTTCGCTACAAGGCGGCCCGTGAGGCGCTGGCGGCCATGGGTTATGCCACCACCGTGGAATATCTCAAGGATGCCGCCCAGAGCGTGTGGCGTGAAACCGGGCTGCTACCGCATCTGAATCCCGGCAATCTGACCGCGGATGAGTTCCAGAGCCTGCGCCCGGTGGCTCCCTCGATGGGCATGATGCTGGAGACGGTATCGGACCGTCTGACCGAGAAGGGGATGCCCCACCACGGCTCCCCCGACAAGGTACCGGCCCTGCGGCTCAATACCCTGGCCGATGCCGGGCGGGCCCGGATTCCGTTTACCTCGGGAATTCTCATCGGCATTGGCGAGACACGGCGCGAACGCATCGAATCGCTGCTCGCGCTGCGCACGCTTCACGCGGAGCACGGGCACATCCAGGAGATCATCATCCAGAACTTCCGAGCCAAGCCCGGCACCAAGATGGTGAACGCGCCGGAGCCGGACCTCGAGGAGCTACTCTGGACCATCAGCGTGGCACGCATCATCTTCGGGCCCGAGATGAGCATCCAGGCGCCGCCGAACCTGAGCCCGGGAGTGCTGCCGAAGATCGTCGATGCCGGCATCAACGACTGGGGCGGGGTCTCTCCCATCACCCCGGACTTCGTGAATCCCGAAGCGCCATGGCCCCATCTCGAGAACCTGCGTCACCAGACGGCGCTGGCTGGCAAGGATCTGTGCGAGCGGCTCACCATCTATCCCGAATACGCGCTCACCACCGAGACCTGGGCCGATTCCGGCTTGGCTACGCCTATCCTCCAGGCCATCGATGCCGATGGGCTCGCACGAACCGACGACTGGTGTCCCGGTGAGGAGATCGATCCGCCACCGAGGGACTTGAACCTGCTTTACGCGGATTCGCCCCAGGCCGTGTCGGCCGAGATCACGTGCATCATCGAGAAGGCTCGCGAAGGCGCCGACCTCGCGGAAGCCGAGATCGTGCGGCTATTTCGGGCCCGAGGCGACGAT